>NZ_JACJFH010000033.1:0-47506 GCF_014164495.1 Pseudoalteromonas sp. SG41-5
AATAAATCATCAAACTGCTATTCCAAAAAATATTCAACCATTGTTAACGTGTATTAAGCAAGCGCCTTCATTGTCTACAAAGGTATTCGCTAAAAAGCTTGATTTAGGTACGGCAACGGTTGAACGTCATATTAAATGGTTAAAAGATCATAAAGTAATAAAGCGGATCGGATCAAAAAAAGACGGATATTGGCAGGTGTTAAACAATGAAAAATAATAAATATAAACAACTCGCATTTAGCCAAACGCTTTATAGCCAAATGAAGCACAGCGATGAGCTTGATAAAGCCATTCGTAAAAATTTGGAGGCGCTGGGTTATGGGGAGTAAATATCTGATGAAGATAAGAGATATAGCTGAAGTTTTTGATGGCCCACATGCTACGCCAAAGAAAATTGATGTAGGTCCTTATTTTTTAAGTATATCAAGCCTCGTAAATGGTCAATTAGATCTTTCTAAATCTGCCCATCTTAGCGAGGAGCAATTCAAAAAGTGGACTAAAAGGGTAACGCCCCAAGTAGGAGATGTACTCTTTTCATACGAAACTAGGCTTGGTGAAGCCGCATTAATGCCTGCTGGTGTAACTGCTTGTTTAGGAAGGCGAATGGGGTTGCTAAGGCCGGATCAATCGAAAGTTCTCCCAGAGTATTTACTATATGCTTACCTGTCACCTGTTTTCCAACAAGAAATAAAAAAACGTACAATTCATGGGGCAACAGTTGAACGAATTTCATTAAGAGAGTTACCAGACTTCGATATCCACATTCCTGAAATAAAAACGCAACGAAAAGTTATTAATACTTTAAATGCTATTAATAACAAGATAAGCCTAAACAAAAAAGCTAACCAAACCCTTGAACAAATGGCGCAGGCGCTATTTAAAAGTTGGTTTGTTGATTTTGATCCGGTGTTCGACAATCTCCTTGCCAGCGTTGATTTTAACGTAGACAACCTCGACACTAGTTTGCCTGACGAGTTAATACAAAAAGCACAGCGCCGCTTAGCGGCACTGAACAGTTTAAAAAATGTGGCACAATACAAAGCGTCACTCAGTGCGATCCCTCACGAATTACAAGCACAGCTACCAACAAAAGAAGCAACACACGCAGCAGTGCAAGTATCAGAAAAAGCAGCTGAAACACCCATTAAACCAAACGTTAACGCTAACCCTAACATATTAACCCAACACGCCAACACCCACGCCCACTTCCCCAATGAGTTCGAACACAACGAACAACTAGGCTGGATACCAAAGGGTTGGAAGCAAAAATATCTAAGTGATTTACTTGAAGTTAAATATGGTAAAGATCACAAAAAATTAGATGATGGAAAGTATCCTGTTTACGGCTCGGGCGGACTTATGCGTTATGCAGAAAGTTTTTTGTATGAGGGGGAGTCTGTACTTATCCCTAGGAAAGGCACTTTGAGTAATATTATGCATATAAATGGCTCATTTTGGACTGTTGATACTATGTTTTACACGATCCCTAAAGTACCAAAGGTTGCAAAGTTTATGTTTTATCACTTGAAAGCTTTAGACTTTGCAGCAATGAATGTAGGGTCAGCTGTACCAAGCATGACAACTAAAGTACTTAATAGCTTAGAGCTACTTTTTCCTTCAGTAGAAGTTCTTTATAGGTTTGACAGAGTAATCGAGGATTATTTTAACAAGATAGATTTCAACAAATTAAATATCAACCAACTTGAAAGTTTACGAAATACTTTACTACCCAAACTCATCTCTGGCGAACTGCAAATACCCGATGTCGCCATTGATGAAGAAATAGTCAATTAATAACCTGAGCTGTGCGTTTAAAAGCCAAAATAATAACAATAAGGATGTTTGATGAAATTTACTGAAGCCAAATTAGAACACGCGGTGGTTGAGCTATTAGGCGAGCAAGGCTACCCGCATTTATTGGGTGGTGAGCTGAGCCGTAATAATAGTGAGGTATTAATTAAAGACGACTTACGGGCTTTTTTAACCAAACGTTATGCTAACAATAATATTACCACCGGTGAAGTTGACTCAATTATTGCACAGCTTGAAAAGCTGCCTGCCAGTGATTTATACGAGAGCAATAAAACCTTTTGTAAGTGGCTCAGTGATGGATTCTTACTTAAACGGGAAGTATTGACACGTGAGCGTGGCAGGGTAGCAGGCAGTGCAGCGCAAAAAGATTTGTATATTCAGCTGCTTGATTACGACAACGTTGCGCAAGGTATTAAAAGTAGCCTAGTAGCAGGCAGTGCTATGGCGGCTTTAGATAAAGTAAGTGAGGCAAGCGTTACCTACCAACAAGACGACAATATTTACCGCTTTGTTACCCAGTTAGAAATACAAAGCCCCACAACGTACGACAACATAGAACTGCGTATTCCCGATGGCATTTTATATGTAAATGGTTTACCGCTGGTGGTGTTTGAATTTAAAAGCGCAATACGCGAACAAGCCCCAATATTTGAAGCGTATGAGCAGTTAACGGTGCGCTACCGCCGCGCTATTCCGCAGTTATTTGTGTTTAATACTTTGTGCGTGATAAGCGATGGCGTAAACAATAAAATGGGTAACGTATTTGCGCCGTATCAGTTTTTTTACTCGTGGGGTAAGGTAACGGGGCAAGAGCTGACCGCGCAAGAGGGCATTAACTCGTTACATACCTTATTGCAGGGCTTGTTTGATAAAGCGCGATTGCGGGATGTAATGCGTAATTTTGTATTCTTCCCTGATTCTGATAATAAAAGCGCTGGCAAAAAAGAAATAAAAATTGTGCCGCGTTACCCGCAATATTATGCGGCTAATAAGCTGTTCGAAAACATAAAACAGCATTTAAAGCCACAAGGCGATGGTAAAGGCGGTACGTACTTTGGCGCAACGGGTTGCGGTAAAAGTTACACCATGCAATTTTTAACACGCTTGTTGATGAAAAGCGTTGAACTTAAAAGCCCCACCATTATTTTAATTACCGACCGAACCGATTTAGACGACCAGCTTTCGCAGCAGTTTGGTAATGCTAAAACCTACATTGGCGATGACACGGTAAAAACTGTTACCAGCCGTACTCACTTACGTGAGTTATTAGAGGGCCGTAACAGTGGCGGTGTATTTTTAACGACTATTCATAAGTTTACCGAAGACACCCAGCTTTTAACTGACCGCACTAACGTTATTTGTATTTCTGATGAGGCACATCGCAGCCAAGTTAATCTTGATCAAAAGGTTACCATTACTGAAAAGGGTGTAAAAAAGACCTTTGGTTTTGCAAAATACCTGCACGACTCACTGCCCAATGCTACTTATGTTGGTTTTACTGGCACCCCAGTGGACGCGACTTTAGATGTGTTTGGTGAAGTGGTTGACTCGTACACCATGACTGAGTCGGTTAAAGATGAAATTACTGTACGCATTGTGTACGAAGGCCGCGCTGCCAAGGTGTGCTTAAACAACAGCAAGCTGGCAGAAATTGAAGCCTATTACAAAGAATGCGCCGATGCAGGCAGTAACGAGCTGCAAATAGAAGACAGTAAAAAAGCTACCGCTAACATGAATAGCATTTTAGGCGATCCTGACCGCATACGTGTATTAGCAAGGGACTTTGTTGAACATTACGAAAAACGTATTGAAGAGTGCTCTACGGTCGCAGGAAAGGCGATGTTTGTGTGTAGCTCGCGTGGGATTGCCTATCAGCTTTATCAAGAATTAGAAGAACTCCGCCCACATTGGTTTGATGTAATTGATACTGAAGATGCGCAAACACTATCCGATACCGAGCGAAAGCGCGCTATTAGCGAAGGCCGTATTGCTGCTCCTTCTGAAAAAGTAAAAATGGTGATGACGCGTGGCAAAGACGACGTTGAACGCTTATATAATTTACTTGGCAGTAAAGATGCGCGTAAAGAGCTTGATAAGCAATTTAAAAACAAAAATTCAAACTTTAAAATTGCCATAGTGGTAGACATGTGGCTAACCGGTTTTGATGTGCCATTTTTAGATACCATGTACATAGATAAGCCGCTGCAAAAGCACAGCTTAATACAAACTATTTCGCGGGTTAACCGCCAGTTTGAAGGCAAAGACAAAGGCCTTGTGGTTGACTACATTGGTATTAAATCGCAAATGAATAAAGCGTTAGCGCAGTATTCAAAAACTGACGAAACCAACTTTGAAGACATTACTGCCTCGGTTATTGAAGTAAAAAACCACTTAGCGCTACTTGCCCAGTTATTTCATAACTTTGACAGCAGCCCATACTTTAGCGGTGAAGCCGTAGCCCAACTAAACTGTTTAAACCACGCCGCCGAGTTTGCACTAATTACCGAAAAGCGCCAAAAGCGTTTTATGGATTTAGTTAAGCGGTTAAAAGCCGCTTACGATGTATGTTGTGGTAGTGAAAAAATTAACGAAAACGAGCGTAACCACATTCACTTTTACCTCGCTATTCGCTCGATTATTTACAAGCTAACCAAAGGTGAAGCGCCAGATACCGCGCAAATGAACTCCAAAGTACGTGAAATGATAGCCGAGGCCCTGCAAAGCGACGGCGTTGAGGAAGTATTTAAACTCGGCAATGAAGACGGCGGCGAGATTGATATTTTTAATGATGACTACATCGCCAAAATAGAAAAAATAAAACTCCCCAATACCAAAATAAAAATACTGCAACAAATGCTAGCTAAAGCCATTGGCGAGCTTAAAAAAGTAAACCAAACCCAAGGTATCGACTTTACTAAACGCTTTGAATCGCTAGTACAGCGCTACAACGAGCGAAGAGAAGATGACGTACTGGTAAGTAGCGTACTTGATGACTTTTCAGAAAGCATGGTTGATATGATTTACAGCGTACGCGACGAAATGAACGCCGGCGACGAGCTAGGCATTGATATTGAAGAAAAAGGCTTTTACGACGCCCTAAAAATGTTAGCGGTTAAGTACGACTTTGACTACCCCGAAGATAAACTAATAGAGCTCGCCCAAGCAGTAAAAGTTATCGTAGACGACAAGGTAAAATTTGTAGATTGGAATAACCGTGACGACATTAAATCATCGCTCAAAGTAGAGCTAATTTTAATACTCGCTAAATTTAAATACCCACCAATCAGCCGCGATGAAGTGTACAAAGAAATATTTGAGCAAGCGCAAAATGTGAAAGCAAAGAAAGAGGCTTAAAACAGCCGATAACTCGTTTATTTTGCTGACTGAGTTTGCAATATTTCGGTTGAGTGCTTTTTATTTACTTTAATAAAATAACGGCCTAAGAAGGTTTACATGACAATAATAAACTGGGGTCTACTTGGCCCTGATAAACTTGAATCTGAACGACGCACTCGCACCTTGGGTCTTGCAGTTGCTGTACGTGCATTTAATGACTTGGCAGTACCTAATTTAGGTGGGGTAAAATTTAGTAAAAATGTTTTTTTAGCCTGTTTGGGCATTCATGTGGCTGAAAAAGTAAGATTAGAGGGTAAGCAGGTAAGTAACATACAAGTTGCAAATGCAATTGAAGCGCTCGGCTGTATTTTGTCGTTTGAAAAAAATAATTGGCAGTCTGATGAAAGGTTAAGGGGAAACTCCAAGTTAGCAGGTGCAAAAGATTTATCATATAAAGTAGTTGGCGCTAACAATTATTATGTAACACAGCCTATGCGTATGGCTACTGTGCAATTATTACCAGGGCTTGGGTTAGTTGAATCACAAGGAGAGCGATTTAATAGCTATAGTTTGAATGACAACGGATTGAAGTTAGTTATTGCCGGCTGCGCTAATCTTAAATGCCATAACAGTAGTATTGTTAATTTTTTAGTTAAGTGGGTGCTAGGCAATCATAGAAATCCTAGAGTGAGTGGTTTAATACAGGCGCTAGCGCCAATTTATAGTTTAGCGGCAGACGCTACAGCTATTTTAAAAGACCGTTTGGTTTCTGGTAATGATGAGTCTGCACTTCGAAGAAGAAATGCATTAACGTGGGTTAGTAATATAAATACAAACCCATGTATTAATTGGCGAAAACCATCAGAATTAACAGACTTACATTTTAAAGACATAAAAAGCGGAGCTTACTTTTTCATACTCAGAGATAGTGTGATGATGTTATTAGACGCTATTGAAACCGCAGTTGCTAATGAAAAGTCGGGGAGTTTAGATTTACGTAAAGGCACTCCTTTAGATTTACAAAACGCATTAACCAGAGTGAAGTCGGCAGCAACTAGTTTTGTTAATTTAAGCCATGATCCTACACCTGATAAATTAGCGCTGAGTTTTGCACGTGAATGCTTACAAAGTCAGGATGAATTAATTATTTTAAGTGTTGTTGAAAGAGATAATTTAGTACTTAAAGTAAGAGATAAAGCTGTTATTAAAGGATCTGCTTTTGGTGGAGTCCAGCAAGATGCTAGCGACGCTGGCGAAACAGAAAGCTTATTTCCAAAAGGCGTTTCATTTCGTTTTAGGAACTTGTATCTACTGAATATTGACTTTAATGTGCAGCCCAATATGTGGCTAAATAAAAAGGAGAAAGCTGATGAGTAATCCATTACCACTTTCTTTATCGGCTTATTTTGTGCCACCGACAGATTGTATTGGTGAGTTTGGCTTGTTGACTGGATATTCTGCAGATACTCACTTTTTTAATGATGCACTTGATAAGTTTACGCAAACAATTAAATCACAAAGAGCCTATGAAGGAAGTGGTTATTTAGCCATGATGTTAGACCCAAGCCATCACCAGATATCTGCGGTTGACTGCCCTGGGTTGGTTCATTTAGCAGCTAAATCTAATACAGAAAAAAAGTTTAGATTATTACATGCAAAAGTAGCGTTATTACTATTTAAAAATAAGCTAACAGAGCAAAAAATTATTAGGGTTATTGTGTCTACGGGGAATTGGACACGCCAAACAATAGAAGACAGTTTAGATATGGTTTGGTCGATTGATTATGAAGTAGCCTATAGTGATGATCATCAAGTGCAAACTGATATTGCCAAGGTAAATGATTTTATCAATCACACTTTAACTTTTTTTAATATCGATATATTAAATAGCGTAAGAATAGAAAATAAAGCAACAGCAACAGCGTTAAGGTTTAAACACTATCAACATGTTTTAGATGAAATTAAGCCAGTAAAAAATGTACAACCTCGCTTTTTTGATAATACAAAGCAAGCACTCATCACACAGTTACCACATTTAATAAAAACACATAGTAATAATACAAAGTGCAATTATTTAGCCCTTGGTTCTGGTTTTTATGAAGGTGGAGATAATAAGAGCAAAGTGCCAAAAGTGATTTCTGAGATTGAAAAAGTATTACAGCAGGCTGGTCTCTTAACTAAAACAGCTGAAAAAGATGTTTATGTCAACCCTGATAATTGTCAACTAGTCGCTCAAACTTTAGATATATTAAATACAAATGATTGGTCAGTTAGGCCTGCTTACGATGCTGTTTATCAAAGTAAAAATTATCAAAGATCATTGCATGCAAAGTTTATTTTTTCAGCCAAAAATGGAAATGACGATATCTGCAAAAGATCATGGTTGTATTTAGGGTCAGGAAATTTAACAACGCCTGGCTTTTTAAGTAAAGCAAGTTTGCATGGCGGTAACCTAGAAGCGGGAGTTGTGTTTTCTCCAAAAGAATTGAGTTGGTATGGCGAAGATGACTCAGCTAATTGCATTAGTGATAAATTGCCTATTAATTGGGATGAAGAAACGATTATTACAGATGCTACGCAGTTGTGCTCAGGGAAAGGGATGCCAGAACTCGAAGGTGAATTTGTAGCTGCACCGATAAGTTATTTTACTATTTGTAGCTTAACTAAGACAGGTTGCTTATTACGACCTAATACTGATGATATAAAAGGCTATCAAGTTTGGTACGCTGAAAATTACGCGTGTGAGTGTAAAGGTGAAAATATAATTTGGCCCGATAATACTCCGAGGCAAGTGAAAGTTACGTGGAATATCAAAGATGAGACGCACAGCATTTATATACCTGTATTCGATGAGTTTGGACGAATGGCAGCAACCGCTTTGCCTGAGTTAGAGATAGATGACGCATGGAACTTACTAGGCGCATTCCCTACTTTGCCCGCAGAGGACGGTTTCGATGGCGAGGTGCTAGATGAAAGTCATTCAGTGGCATTAAATTGTCAGCATGAGACATCAGGTTCTAATTATCATATAAATAAAATGATGTTATTGATTGAACATATAGCACAAAAACAAACAGAACTAGATCCATTCAACTGGGAACAGTGGTGTTATCGTTTAGAGCAAATATTTTGTCAAATGAGTAAATCAGCAGCAATTTCTTACTTTAAAGAAATTAATATTAATCCATTATCCCCTTTATGGGCAGCCCCTTTTAGACCTCATTTTGCAGAAGATTCAAGTACTGAACAAGGTCGTTTATATGAGTCATTATTAAGAAAAATTGAACATAGTTTGGAATTGAATCAGTTAATAACGTTTGGAGGCAAAGGTGAGTAGTTTTTTAGGTTGGAAAAAGGTTGCTGAAATAATAAAACATACTCTCGCATTTAATGAGCGTTTGAACTCAACCCAAAAAGAAAGTGTAAATGCGATATTAAATAGGATAGCTGACACGGGAGTAATTATTGCTGATGAAGTCGGCATGGGTAAAACACGAATAGCAGTTGAGCTTATCCATGCTGTTAAACAAGCAGGTGGTCGTACAGCCATTATTGTGCCCACAACATTAGGATATCAATGGCAAAAAGAGCTTAATGAACGCGAAGCAGATTTAGCGCCACAGTTCACAGTAAATAGTCTCTGGCGTTTTATGTCTGCTTGGGCTGATGGTGATAAGCAAGAGCATTGGGATAAACAGTCGGTTATTTTATTATCTCAAAATTTTGCGAATTGGCGCATTGGTGGTAATTCTCATTCAAGTCGTTGGGCACTGTTACCAGAAGTGTATGCACAGTGGCGAAAAGCTAAAAATAACAGGTTACCTAATGGTTACAATAGCCATGAAGACCTAAAATATATGGATGCTGAATATTGCGCACGTAGAATTGTTGAACAAACATATTACCTATCGAATAATGATCCTAGAAAGAAAATTTTAAATTGCATCATTGAAAACTTTGAATGGGGTGTAAATTCATTTGGTGGGGATAATTTTTCTGCTGGAAGTGAATATCGAGATTTGTTAGAAAAAACGGTAGGTTTAGGACTCGGTTCATTTGACTTAGTTGTTATAGATGAAGCACATAAAAGCCGAGGTGAAAGCAGCAGCTTAAGCCGAATTTTGAATGAAATTATTATTCAAAATGATAATGGTCGCCGGTTAGCTATGACGGCTACACCTGTTGAGTTAAATGTTGAGCAATGGCAACAAATGCTCAATAGAATTGAGTTATCCGAATCTGATCAGCAGCCTATTTTAAAGAGTGTTGATAACTATGCTAAAGCTGTCGCTAAACTCAAGTTATATTGGAAGGTTGATGAGCAATCTAGGTTGAGTTTTCAGCGGGCGGCTAGAGCGTTTGAAAATTCGTTAAAACCTTATTTATTAAGAAGAGATAAGCGACAAGACCCAACAATTCAACAATTTCACTCTGTTTCAAATTTACCAATTAATGCATATAGGAAGCATACCCAGGTTGAAATCAAAGTAGAAGAACTATCAGGGCAGTGGAAGCAAATAGTGTGCTCTGTTGAGGGACTATCTGCTGCTTCAATTATGCAAGATGCGACTTCAAAAAGAGCACGACTTACACTAGCTAATGGTCACGGGATTGCTGGAATTATTGAAAACTCAGCTTATTCATCCCCTGACGATGACGAGCTAGAAAATGATTTGAACAATGATGATAGTAAAAAGCTTCAACGAGCTCACTGGTGGAAAAAACAGATCACTGAAGTATATGCAAGTGGAGATGAATCGTTATATCAACATCCTGCATTATTAAAAGTTATTTCAGAAATTGAAAATAATTTAATGTTGGGTCAAAAAGCATTAGTGTTTGGTAAGTTGACCAAGCCTATGAGGATATTAGTTAATTTATTAAATGCAAGAGAAATGCTACGCAGGCTAGATAAAAACGAGTTTTGGCCTCAAACTAAAGTTCATATCAGTGATAAAGAAAATGATGACTCTGAAGTGCATGCGGCCAAATTTGCGTCAAAGCAACTTGGTTTAAATTGGGGTATTGATGAAATAAATGAGCGTTTAAAACGTCAATATGAAAAACATGCAAACCAAGTCGACCAAACTAAACAGCATCTAATTGAAAATATAGAGCGCTCTATCTCTTTATTGGATACACGTTGTGAACAGCTCTTCAAAGCATTTAAAAAATCTGTTGAACAAGCCTGCTCAGAGGAACATTCTGTTCTTACCTTTATGACTCGTGCTATTTATGAGCTATCAGATTCAAGCGATTTTAATTTAACATCTGAAGAAGTTGCTCAGGGTTTTAAAGATCTAATGGGGGCAGTCACAGCAGAAAATGAAGGTGATGCCGATGGTGATGGTCAATTAGATGAAAAAGAAGCAAGCAAGCTTTGGCCCTGTATAGAAGCAAGGGTAAAAGAAGAGTATGAACATGTTAGAGGTGGCATGGCGCGTTTAATGTATGGGAATACGTCAGCGGCAAGTCGTCGTATGTTACAGCTGGGTTTTAATCGTAAGAACAGTTTTCCTAATGTGTTAGTTGCACAGTCAGTAGTTGGAAGAGAAGGGTTAAATTTACATCAAGCTTGTCGGTTCGTATATTTATTACACCCAGAGTGGAATCCTGGCGTTGTTGAGCAACAAATAGGTCGTGTTGATAGGCTCGGATCTCGTTGGGAGAAAGAGTTTTATGAGCAACAAGACCAAGGGGGAGAGCTTCCATTTATTGAAATTAAGCAGGTTATATTTAAGGGAACTTATGACGAATATAATTGGCAGGTATTGCATGCACGCTGGGATCAACTTCGCTCACAATTACATGGAGTTGTCATCCCTATAAGTGAACGAGATGATGCGTTTTCACATTATTATGATGAATTATGCTCAGCTGCACCGGATTTTACTCCTTGATACAAAAGTTTATTAATGAATTCACATCGTCATTTATTTATTCTCGAGCTTGTGCCAATGGGGCCAAGCTTTATCTCGACACAACAATTACAACAGCAATTAATTGAACGTGGCTTTGACCTTTCAACCCGCATGCTCCAGCGAGACCTCCAATCACTTTACGAGCAAGGTTGCTTTGGGCTTGAAAAAGACACGCGGAGTAAACCGTATGGCTGGTCTATCAATGCGCAGTGGCGAGGTGGTAGCGCTAAAATAATGAGCAGTGAAGTCGCTGAACATTATTTGCTGCTAGAGCAGCTACTACCGCAATCTGTACCGAGCGATGTGAAACGCTCTGTGCATACTAAAGCAGAGCAGGCTCTTAAGCGTTTTAATGGCCATGTACCTGACTGGCTTGCAACCCTTCCAAAATCGTCGTTAAAGGTGAATATTGATACTCATTTAGTTGCGCAAATTGAGCATGCGATTGAGCATAAACGTGCAGTGAGTGCTGAGCTTTATAGAGTACTTTACAATGAGGCACATTGGCTTAAGTTTACTGAATTGAGTTTTTATAACTTAGTTGAGCAAGGCGGTGTTTTAATGGTGCAGTTTATGGTGGGGCAACTTCACGATAAATGCTACCAAATGCCGGTTTACCGTATTCGTAATGTACAGGTACTACAAAAAACACGACGTGGGCCAACTGCTGAGCAATTAAAATCGTTACGCAGTGCTATTAATAAAGGCATGAAGCAATCAGCTATTGAGTTAATTGTTAAAGTGCCCAGCCATTCGGCGGTTAATCAAGGTTTTATTGAACTTGGCGAGCTGATTGACAAGCAACATATTGACGATAAAAACGTATTACTCACCTACCAAACCATTGATACAGAGCAGTTAACTGATGAGTTGCTTAAATGTGCTCATTGGCTTGAGGTTATTAAACCTGAAAAGCTGCGGCAAAGAATTATTTCTAAGCTTAAAGCTGCTACTACAAACTACCTCTAATGACCTTAGCTAGTCTGGGTGCGTCAATTCTTGACGCACCTGTTTGCTATGCTTCTTTTAAAGATGAAAGGAGTGGTTATGTTTCAATTAATTGAGCAGCAAGATGGTTTATCTATTGGTGTATTTGGTATTGGTGGCTGCGGCTGTAATACGTTAAATAGTATTTATGAGCAGCGAGAGAGTAAGCAGGCTAAGTTATTTAGTGTTAATACCGATAAAGTGGTGCTCGAACATACACAAAGTGATGATGCCGTGCTTATCGGTGCTGAGTTAACTCATGGTTATGGCGCTGGGGCCGATCCTGAGGTTGGCCTACAGGCTGCTCAAGAGAGTAAAGAGCAACTGTTAGTATTAATAAATAGCTGCGATATTTTATTGTGTGCAACAGGGCTTGGTGGTGGCACCGGCACTGGCGCAAGCCCATTTATAGCGCAGCTTGCGCGTGAGCAAAATAAGCCAGTGATATTTGTAGCGACATTGCCTTTTAGCAGTGAAGGGCAGTTTAGAAGCAACATAGCGCAAGCAGGGCTGAATACCTTAAAAGAGTATGCTAATGCGGTGATCACGTTACCTAATGATCAACTTATTGAAGTGTTAGGTAATGATGTTGGCTTGTTTGATGCATTTAAACACAGCAACCAAATATTGCATTCATTAATAAAATCGTTAATCGATATGCTGTGTTATCAAGGTTTGATTAACGTTGATTTAAACGACTTTGCTAAAATTATGGATTGCCAAGGCGATGCCGTATTAGGTGTAGGCAAGTGCGATCTTGAAGATGAACTTTCAAACGCACTTGATAGTGCACTTAACAATCCGCTGGTTAATCAAGTTGATATGTCATCAAGTACCGGCGTTATTATACAAGTAAACTGTAAAGATGAGATTTCACTGGGTAGTTATAATCTCATCACCGACACGGTTCGCCAGCAAGTTAGCCCTAATGCGTTAGTGATCTGTGGTGTGTCTAAAATTGAGAGCTTAGCAACTAATTACGAACTGTTGATCATAGCAACGGGCGCAAGCGCGAAGATGCTTGTTGAACCTAATGATAAAGCGCCTAATAGTGAACTAAAAAAGCCAGATGCTGTAATCTATAAACCTCAAGCTTCAGATATTTTTGATATACCCGCATTTATTCGTAATCAAGCCCCGCCGCCCTCCGGGAAATAACGGTTATTCACTATTTGTACTTAAAGGGTTGTTAGCTGTTGTTTTCAGAGTCTGAATACTTTTTTAAGTGGTATAAATCTATGAACGTATATTTAGATGATGAGAGGGAAACTCCAGCCGGTTGGTTACGAGCCTATTGGCCCGATGAAGTGATTAAACTTTTGAAGACCGGTAAAGTAAAGCAGCTCAGCCTCGATCATGATTTAGGAAATGATAATAAAGGCACTGGCTATGATGTTTTACTTTGGATTGAGCGGGCAGTGTTTATTGATGGCTTTGTACCACCAGCAATAGCCGTTCACTCAGCTAATAGCTCAGCACGCATAAAAATGGAGCGCGCAATTACACAAATTAACTTACTGGCTAGAAATCAACAGGGTTCTAAACGCTGCAATAACGAGTCGTAA
This sequence comes from Pseudoalteromonas sp. SG41-5, assembly GCF_014164495.1. NCBI lineage: Bacteria > Pseudomonadati > Pseudomonadota > Gammaproteobacteria > Alteromonadales > Pseudoalteromonadaceae > Pseudoalteromonas > Pseudoalteromonas sp. SG41-5. The sequence continues at coordinate 13,622 of NZ_JACJFH010000033.1, forward strand.
ATCTTACAATTAAACAGGATTATTTATGACGATATTATATATCACTGGCGCAGGTGTAAGTGCAGCCAGTGGCATACCGACTTTCAATAATATATTTAAGGCTCAAGTAAATCGGCAGCACTTAATGTGTAATTGATTGGTGGATAGTTAAACTCAAGGCTTTTGTTTTCTTCTCCTCTGAGCTTATAGTATTGTTTTTGTTCAGATTCTGTTGCGAAAGTAAGCCGCTGGCCGTTGTTTAAATAGGGTTGGCCGTTTTTAAATTTGATAAAGGTTTTTGACTCTCTAAATGTTAGGCCAAACCATTTATTATCTATTTCACCCTTTTTAAAACTAGGTGTTTTTTGCAATATAATTTTATGATGATACTGCTCATTGGTATCGGTTGAAAATAACACCACACTGTTATGTGTGAGCGGTATATCAAATTGCTCGTCACTATTTTTATGTTTAACGCGCAGAGTTCTAATATGCTTATCAGTTAATAAATCGGGTTTTTCGTAACACGAAAATAGCGCAATACATGAAGGTTTTTTAATGTCTAAGCACTGATCACTGTGATATTTCATGGTGCTGTAGCTGGCATCATACACTTCGACCAACGCATTGTTAAAGTCAGTCTCTGGTAATGCATGTTGTTTAAGCGCTTTATTTATATGCTCAACAATTTGCTGGTGGCAGGTTAAAAACGCTTGAGCTGGATTTTGATATTGGCTGGTGGTTCTAACAAGGGGAATACCCGCACTGGTTTTTTTAATCAGCGTGTTACCTAGCCGACCTTTCGTTATATTTTCTAATTGGGTATGCGCTTGTAAATGAGCAAATAAGTGCTCATCACAAGGGAGGGTTATTTTATAAAACGGGAAGGTCATAATATCGGCTTTTTATAATCGCCAGAGTTCATACTAAAATGCACTGTGCCGTAATCAACGTGGCTTTGGTATTTGTTTTCTTTGTAGTAAGCATCTCTTAAATCAAGCATGTTTTCGTCATTGATATTTTTCATTTCAATGAGTTCATCATTTTCTTTTATGAAGGTTTTATCGTTTGTATAAACCGCTTCTAAATTAGAGCAGCGTATTACATAGCCCATTCTAATAGGAATTTTATCGATGTTTAATACCGAAGGGCGTATTTCATGGGTATATAAGCGATTAGTTGACAGCGGAATAATAAACACCGAGTTAGGGTATAAAGTCACGGTAAATTCTTTTACTAATGATTCATCAGTTACCGTGGGTTTAAGCTTAAAGATTAAACGAGTTAGGGCGCTTGATTTTTTATAACACCAATCGAATGTGTCGGTTTTTGATGGTGTTAGCTCAGCAAATTTACTGTTTTCGTAAAATGTACAAAAAGCAATTAGCCCCGCTTTTGGCATATCTTTGGTTTTATCTGAGTGGGCTTTTATTTTTGCTTTAACATCTTTTGGGTTATTTTCATCTTTAGCTTTATTTTCATAAATCTGCGCCAATACATGATTAAGGTCGGTAGGCTGTGTAAAGTCATATTTAGCTGCCTCATTTACCAAATTAACAACGTGATGGTCGGTTTCACGCAGGTTGTCGGTAGCCCCGGTTAAATTGCTAGAGCAGCGTAGTAAATGAAAATGCAGTTGCTCGTCTTTAGCGTTAGTTTGCGTTACTTTGCTGATGTATATGCCTTTACGCAGCGCGGTTGATGGTTTGTTAGACTCTGTTAATTGTTGAAAGTCATGCTCGGCTTTTATTTTTGAAAAATAGTCACATTCATCACTAAACAGTTTACGATAATAAACCCCCGCACCGTGAATATTTAATGGCACTTGCCCATGGCTAATGGTTGTTAGTGTCGCATTACTTATAGGCTCAATATTAAGAGAAAATTCTTTAATAACTAACAGCTCAACATGCTCATTAAAACAGCTATCAAGTTTTGCAAGATCGCCAATAACATATATTCTTTGCGGATCATTAACGCAGGTAATATCAGCTGCGCAGGTTATTGTTGTGCCACAAAAGTGTGTTAATAGGTAATTTAAATTAGCATCGCTACTATTTTGATCAGTAAGATTAATGAGTATATTTTTACTGTTAGAAAGTGAATTTTCGGCGTGCATATACATCCTTTGTTACTAGCGGCTGATGAATTATTAAATCATTATAGTATTGATATATGGTTACTTTTATAATATTTACAAGTAGATGAATAAAACTTTTATAGAATATATTTAACCATTATCACGAGCGGTTATTAATACCTCTAATCACAGGGGAAAGCATGACTTTAAGGTGTTTTTGGCTCATTACACCGGCGATTGTGTCATATCGAGGGATACCTTGTATATGAGGGCTTATACTTTCCTTCTTCTAGCTTACTTGTACATCTAATTCTAACTGCATTGATATCTTAGGTAAGCTCAATGCATTTAGACTTTAAGAATTCTAAAAATACTTTTACCTTTTCTAGCGGGTATTTTCTGCCTGCATAAAATGCGTATAACACCAGATCTTCTGGTTCATGGTCGAGTTTAATATTGATCAATGAGCCGTTGTCTATATCTTCTTGGCATGCATGAATGGGTAAAATGGCATAGCCGAGCCCTTTTAGTGCAGCGGCTTTGGCCATGTTGCCACTGTTTACTTTAAAATTAGATTTTACTTGCACTGCTTGTTGCTGTTTAAAACGCCAAGGCATACCTTGCAGTACTGATAAGCTAGTAATACAAGGAACTTTACTTAACTCATCTAGCGAGCGAGGCGGTGGCGCATTGTTGATCAGTTGTGGCGCGCCAACAATGCAACTGGGCCAGCGCAGCAGTTCTTTAGCAACCCAACCTGAATCGTCCAATGGACCACGGCCAAAGCGTAGCACCAAATCAAATCCCTCTAACAAGCCTTCGGTTGGATTTAGTTGCGTATCGCAACTTAGCTGTATTTGTGGGTGCACAGAGCAAAACTCTGCGCTTATTTCGGCTAAAAAAGGCAGATCAGGCATGATGATTTTAAGATGCCCGGCAAGAGAATCACCATACACAGACACCTCTTCTAGCGAGTCATTCATTGCTTGTATCAGTGGGGTGATAGATTGATAAAGTTGTTTACCTGCAGCCGTTGCAATCATTTTTCGGGTGGTACGTTGTAATAACCTTAAATTAAGTTGCTTCTCTAATAACGCGACATGGCGGCTAACATTAGATGTAGGCAATTGCAGTTGTTCGGCTGCGAGTTTAAAGCTCAGTTGTTCATATACGCACTGAAAGCTGAGTAACCACTGAAGTTCGATTTTATCAATCATTAATTAACTCAAAATATGGGATTAATAACGCAATTATTACTAATTTATCTTAAAAAATGACTTTGTGATAATGGTTATTCAGTTAATTATTGAGGTAAAGAATATGAACAGCAAGCGAATTGCCATTGTGGGTGCGGGCATGGGGGGGATAGCGCTGGCCATTCTTGCAGCACGAAAAGGTTATCAGGTGAACATATTTGAGCGCGATAGTGAGATTTCCTCTATTGGTGCCGGGGTAACGTTATGGCCGAATGCAATGTTTGTGTTACAGCAAATGGGCTTGGATAAACAGATCCAAGCGCTGGGCGGTATGCCTTTGTTTATGCGTCAGTGTGATCAGCATGGCACGGTGCAAAGTGAATTTGATATTGCAAAAGTAAATACACTCAGTGGTTTTTCTAGTATCAGTATATTGCGCCGTGATCTTATGAGTGTGTTGGGCCGCACATTAGCTGATTTAGGGGGAAACATACATTTTAACAGCGCAATAACCGTATCAGAGATTGCTCAACTAAAACAAGATTTTGATTTAGTTGTGGGCGCTGATGGGCGGATGAACTCGGTGGTAAGGCAATTCTTATATGCTGAAAAAATCACTCCTCAGTATCAGGGGTTTATTAATATTATTGCTATTAGCCAGTTAAAACCGGGCACTTTAGATAATGTGATCCATGATTTTCGCGGCCGTGGCGAGCGCTTTGGTATTGTGCCTGTTAAAGCAGACCTTTGTTATTGGGCTGCCGGGTGGAGTGCAAATATTGATAAAGCGCGGCCGCTATCTGCTTGGTATGAAGAAATGCACCAACGCTTTTTAACTTGGCCAGATGCGGTACAGCAGGTGCTTAAGTCTTATGATGAAAACTCACTGAAGCGAATATTTGTGCACGATATTGACCGTTTGCCATATTGGCATCAAGGTAACGTACTGATTATGGGAGATGCGGCTCATGCTCCTTTACCAACTTCGGGGCAGGGGGCATGTCAGGCGCTAGAAGATGCTTGGCATCTTGTACGGGTGTTAGAAAAGTATGATGATTTAGAGCACGCCTTAACGGCTTTTTATCAACAACGCATAGATAAAGCCTCAGCCTCTCAACTTGTTGGTCGGCAAGTCGCGCAGAAAATTTTCACTACAGCAGCTGATACCAATGAGACACCAGCGCTAGGTATCTCTGCTCAGCAGTTAGTAACCTTATGGATGCAAGGCTTGAGTAATTAACCTATCGAGCTCTGTTATTTAGGTGCGAGCAAGGCTTTTATGAGGTGGTTATTTGCTCGCTTATTCAGTTACTTGTAAGTTGTGGTTAACAATCCATTAAGTCTGGCTGTGTACAATTGCCGCCTTTACAATTGTTAACCAGTAATGGACTCGTACATTCAATGTCAACCTCAACGTGTTACTCGCCTTTAGCAGCATCGCTGCGTTTTTCAGTTATTAGTTTATCGGTTTTTAGTGCTATGAATGCGGCGGCTGCCGAGCAATTAACAGGCACTCAAACAGAAAAAGATATGGAAGTGATTGAGGTGCGAGGTATTCGCTCTAGCATGGCTGAAAACTTAGCGGTGAAGCGTTTATCGAGTTCTGTGGTTGATGCCATTACCGCTGAAGACATTGGTAAATTCCCGGATAAAAACGTGGCTGATTCATTAGCCCGTGTGCCGGGTGTAGTGATTGAACGTGAAGGCGGTGAAGGATCAACGGTGAGTATTCGTGGTTTATCGTCTGATCTTACTTACACGCAGTTAAATGGTAATTTTATTGCCTCCTCACCAGGAGAGCCATCTCGTTCATTTGATTATGCTTTACTCCCATCAGCGATGATCGCAAGCGTTGAAGTATTCAAATCACCTGAAGCGCGACTAGATGAAGGTGGCGTCGGTGGTACAGTGTTAATGCATAGCCGCAAACCACTGGATATGGATGCTAATTCGGGCGTTTTTAATGTTGAAAGTACTTATGCAGATGTAACAGAAGATTATGAACCTCAGTTTACTGGTTTGTATTCATGGAAAAACGATAGCGATAGCTTTGGTTTTTTACTTGGCTATACCCGTCAAGAGCGCACCAACCGTACGCTCTCTGGTTGCACAGATGCCAATGTTTGGCGTTACACAGGTCAGCAAGCTGTTGATATAAATGGTAACGAGGTTAATAACAGTAATGACTGGGGCGCAGTGACTGATGCCAACGGGCAACGTTATGAGAATATGTGGTTTCCGCAGGTGGTGCGCAGCTCTGTTGTGAATGAAAAACGTGAACGTGAAGGCGTGCAGTTTTCGACTCAGTGGCGACCAACTAATCGCATTGAACTAGGTTTTAATTACTTTGGCTTTAGTTTAAAGCAACAACGCAGCGACTCGGTTGTTGATATGCCGGAATGGGCGTTAAATCCTGACTTTTTAACCGGTATTACACTTGATGAAAGTGGCACAATTGTCAATGGCATGGACTATAGTGCCATGGCCAGTGGCGTTGAAAAAGATATGCAATTGCCGTGGTTGCGCGGCAGTTATGTGGATGAAGAGTCAACCTCTGATACTTTTGATTTTAACTTAAGCTACGAAGGCGACAACTTTACAGCACGCTTTGTCGTTGGTAAAACTAAAGCTAAAGGCGGGCCAAAAGAAAGTTGGCAAGCAGCGTATAAAAGCTCAAACGCGGGTGAGGGGCAAAGTAATATTGAGAACGCCTCGCAAAGTGCCGCTTGGTCAATCAGTGATGACCGTATTTCGATGCTGATAGACCCAAATACACTCAATAACTTACTCGCAGGTGTTGGCGGAGGTCGTGATGCAGGCTCATCGAACTCAAGTTTTGTACGTAGCACCTTAGCAGAAAAGTACTACCAAGGCGACGTTGATTTTTATGTTGATTGGGGCATATTGACCACCATTCGCACTGGTGCAAAATACCGTGATGCATCACTGCATCGCGAAACGGGCAACAACTTTTTCCTTGATCCAAGTTTTGATATTGCCGCAGGCGAGGCAAGCGCAGGGGGTATCACGCAATTTGATAGCTATCAATGGAATAATGGTATGCCACAGGCACAAGATGTGTTTAATGTGGAAGGTGAAAGCAATATTGCTGGTGGCTTTAATATCAATTTAATGCCAACTATTAATTGGCATAAATATCGCGATTATATTTACAGTAACTATGTGCCGTATACTCGAATTGAAGATAACTTTGTCTATGATATTGCCGAGCAGATCAGTGCGTTTTATTTACAAGGTGATTTTGAGTACAGAGATATACGCGGTAATTTTGGTGTGCGCGTTGTACAAACCAAGACTAGCAGTGCTTCAACCGATCTCTATACCTTTTTATTGGATGAAACCGATGACGAAACGGGCGAGCAAATCACCGGTGATGATCGTTTAGTTGAGCAATACCAGTTGATCACGCAGCAAACAGCAGACACCCACGTATTGCCGAGTTTAAATATTGCGTGGGATGCCAGTGATGATGTGGTGATCCGTGGTGCGCTTGCTAAAGTGATGTCGCGCCCCGATTACGGCGATTTGGGTAGTCAACAGCGTATTACTTATGTGTCGGACGAATGGGCAGATGATCGCGCCGCTTTTAATGAACAACCCGGTTTTAGTGGTAGTGGTGGTAATAAAAATTTAAAAGCGTTTGAGTCAGTACAAGCCGATTTATCTCTTGAGTATTACTACGCGCCAGGCTCTGCATTAGGTGTTGCGTTATTTCATAAACAGGTCGATAACTTTATCGTGCCACTGGTGATTGATTCACAGCGTGAATTTGCAGGGCAAGCAGGTCTTGTTGATGCTGGTACTATTAGTATTTCCCCGTATAGCACCGTAGGTAATGGTACTGATGCGGTATCAAAAGGGGTGGAAGTGTTTATTCAACACGCCTTTGATAGTGGCTTTGGTATTTACGCAAACTACACGTATAACAACACCAATCAGGCCGATGTAACAGTTGCAGGTGAAAAGTTAGCAGAGTCGCCATTAATAGGCAGTGCTGACTATCAATATAACACCTCCGTTTATTATGAAGGGGATAGTTTTAACATTCGCGCTTCGTACAATAAACGAGGTGAAACGGTGCTCGGTATTAACAGTGGTTTAAATGTCTACCAAGATCCATACCAGCAAGTAGATGTAAATGCAGCATATAACGTTACCGATAACTTAAGCTTTACCGCAGCGGTAATTAACTTAACGCAATCGGAGTCGGTAACACGTTTGGGTAAAGATACCGATGCGCGGCTACTTAATACTAGTTATTCAGGCCGCCGTTATTATGCTGGGATTAATTACAGCTTTTAAGTGTGCTAACAGCGCGATGTAAAATCGCGCTTATTAGCTTACTTAGCATAATCGCGCTTTTTAGACATGCCGCCAATGCCCGCATTAAAGCTATTGGTTGGATCTAAATTGCGATAGTTATCAGCAAGGGCTGGTTTTGCATCATAATGATGTCCTACATTATGCTCTGCGGGGTATTGCGCGCCGCGTTGCTCTAATAACTCAAGTAAGGCTGCTTTAATTGCTTTGCCGTCTTCACCTTTACGCACTAAGTAATCTTGGTGAAATACGTGACATAAAAAGTGCCCGTAATACAGTTTCCCTACTAATTTATTGCAGATGCTTGGCGGTAATTTTTCAAACCATTCGTTGTCGTTACGTTTTAAAGCGATATCCAGCGCGAGAATATCTTCGACTTCTTGATGATTTATTTTGGCATATTGCACAGCAGCACCTGCGGCAGCAAAACGTAGTAAGTATGCCGATTTAGCTTCTTGCTCACTACACTGAAAAAAATCAATTTGGTAGTCTTTTTGAACGTGTTCAAGCAATGCAAGAGTTTGTTGATGCGCCTCGCCTTTAACTGTCAAAATGAGCTGATGTTGATATTGACTATTCCATTGCTTGAGCTTATTGGGTGTTTGACTTGGGAACAGTTTTGCGAAGCAATAAACTAGTTTATCAATAGCATTTTTGGGTATAAAAGGCAGTTTTTGACAGACGGAATCGAGCTGGCGCTTAATATTAAAAAAAGTAGGCAACCAATTGGTGCCAAGATGTTTAATTAATAATACTGTATCTCGACCATAATTATCAGCAAGCTCAAAAATATCACGGTGTAAATATTCGGCGTAAACAGGCAAGCTGGTGGCTTGCTCTAATAACGTTTTTCGTACCGCTTGCAACGCAGTGGAGGAATTAGTACCGAGGTAAAACGTCAGTTCTTGTTGATTTTTTGCGAAGGTATCTACTCGTACGGCAAATACAGCTAGTTTTCCCGCACAGCCGCTGGCTTGATGTAAACGCCGAGGATCGGCATTAAATCGTGCCGGGGTATCATCATTTGTTTTACGAACCCAATCGGCATATTCGCGATCGGATGCTTTCTTAGCTGTCGTTTTAACATCTTGGGTGCGGTATTTTTTATTTTGTAAATTAGTGAGTATTTGCTCTGGTGTATCGCCAAGTTCAATATCTAAATTATTAATTAAACTGAGGCTACCATTGCTATTTACTTGGGCGTATAAGGCAAGTTCAGTATATGCTGGGCCTCGCTCAACTAAAGCGCCACCTGAGTTATTACATACCCCACCGACAATCGATGCGCCAATACATGATGAGCCAATAACTGAATGTGGTACTCGGCCGTATGGGGCGAGGGCTTTTTCTAATGAGAACAAACTCGCCCCAGGGAACGCGACAATTTGTTGTTGCTCAGCTAATACTTGAATGTCGTTAAGGCGCGAGGTGTTGATGATCACCGTATTGCGATCGCAACCTTGTGTCGGTGTTGAGCCGCCCGTTAAACCGGTATTTGCGGCTTGCATAATAACGATGACCTTTGCACTTACACAGGCTTGTAAAATATGCCATTGTTGTAATAGTGTTGCCGGTTTTACTACTGCTAGTGCCGGACCGTGACCTTCTCTAAAGCCTTTACGGTAAGGAGCAGTTGCACGATCGCTCGTTAATACATAACGTGCGCCAACAATCTTTTTAAAAGATCGAACTAAGGAGGATTGTGACATGAAAACTCTAGTTAAGTGAAGACTTTAACGATGTATCTATATACTGGCTTTTGCGCACACTGGTACGCAATTTTTCTTGTTCTAAAACTTGTGTCGCGTCGATATCATTTAAAGGTATCGCATCTTCGCGGGTTAAGTTGCCATCGGCCACCAGCGATAAATAACGCGAACAACAGACACGTAAAAATGAAGTGAAATTACCAATGTCGTGATCAGCATCAAGAGATTCAAGGTACAGCTTAGTGATCATTTGATTAACGGTCATTTGATCACGAAATGCCACTTCTTCTAAAATATCCCAAAAAAACTCTTCTAAACGAATCGACGTAACAACGCCGTCAATCCGCAGTGATTTGGTACGACAGGTCCATAACCGACTGTCGGCATTAATAAAAAGTTGGCACATGATTAACCTCTTGATGCTGCTGAACTGCGATTATAGCAAGGCTACAAACTGTTTTAACATGGCAGGGTGTGCAGGCCATGCTGGTGCTGTTACTAGTTTGCCATCGGTAATGGCGCCATCCATTGGTAATTCAACGTACTCGGCACCCGCCATTTTCACTTCAGGTTGGCAAGCAGGGTAAGCGGATACTTTTTTACCTTCAATAACTCCTGCTGCTGTGAGCAATTGCGGGCCGTGACAAATAGAGGCAATGGGTTTATCCGCTGTAGCAAAATGCTGAATTATTTCAATTACTTTCGCGTTTAAGCGTAAATACTCAGGGGCACGGCCACCGGGTAAATACAGGGCATCGTAATCAGCGGCATTAATATTGGCAAATGTCGCGTTTAGCGCAAAGTTATGACCGCGCTTTTCAGTATAGGTTTGGTCACCTTCAAAATCATGAATTGAGGTGGCGATAGTATCACCTGCTTTTTTATCAGGACATACAGCATCAACTTGGTGACCCATCGCCAATAATGCTTGAAAAGGCACCATGTTTTCATAGTCTTCTACAAAGTCACCGGTGATCATAAGTACTTTAGCCATGTTCTGCTCCAGATATTAATTGTGCGTAAACGTATCAGAGTGGAGATTAAGTGCACTCTAATACAATGAGCTCCTAGTAAAACATACACTAATCAGTAATGGGTAATATTCTAATACTACACAGTCATTTTATAGGATATCTTGTTGCCATCGCAGCGCTAAAAAATCAATAAACGCTCTGACCACATTTTGTTGATAATGACGAGATAAATACACAGCCCATAAATGCTGGCCAGGTGATGAAAAAGATGGATTCACTTTAACCAGTTTACCTTGCTCTAAATAGCGATTTGCCAAGTCACACGGCAAATTTGCGATCCCCATTCCTTTGATTGCTGCTTTTAGTAGCACAGACATATCATTAGCATTAATACTGCCTTTTACGGTGACTTTTTCATCCTCGTTATCACTAATAATATGCCATGTTGAACTACCGCTATGCACTAAACAATTGTGTTGCAATAAATCTTGCGGTTTAGTGATTGGACTGTTGTTCGCCAAATAAGTTGGGGAGGCGCAAATAGCCGTATTGATATACATAAGCTTACGCGCAATTAATTGCTCATCAGGCTCATGAGTATAGCGCAGTGCTATATCTACTCGCTCATCAACCAGTTGTGATAACCGATCTGAGAGTACTAGCTGAAAATGAGTATTTGGGTGTATAGCAACAAATTCTTCAATTGCATCAAACAACAGATTTTGGCCAAGTCCAATAGGGGCTGCGACTCTAATGGTACCAACCAGCTCGTTATTATGGTTATGTGCTCTACTTTGTAAATCCAATACGGTGCTGAGTATTTGCTTACAGTAGGCAAGCGCTTCTTCGCCCTGATTGGTTAAGCTGACTTTACGGGTGGTGCGGTGAAATAATCGCAAGCTCAGCCACTGCTCAATGTCTTGTACGTGGCGGGTGACTTGTAAGCGGCTGAGCTCTAAGTGAGCAGCTGCTTTTGTAAAGCTGCCACTGCGGGCGACTTCAACAAAGCTTTGGATTGCAGTTATCTTATCCATTAGCATCCTAAGGTGAACTAATGTGTATCTATAAGGTTTATTTATCATCAATTAATGAGCAAGTAAACTGATTACATCAACTCAGATGATTAATACTTTTTTAAGGATACAGACATGAATATTACTATTTTAGGCGCAACAGGTTGGATTGGTAGCCACATCATGGCGCAGGCAAAAGCTAATGGTCACAATGTGACGGCGGTTGTTCGTGATGCGGATAAGGTGACTGACGGTACAGCGGTAGAAGAGTTTGACTTACAATCTCAAAATGACATTGCAGAAGTATTAACGAACGCTGATGTGGTGATTGCCTCAATCGGTGGACGTGCAGCGGGTAACCATGAATTAGTTGCGCAAACGGCCAAGCGTTTATTAACTGCACTGTCAGGTAGCAGTACTCGTTTACTGTGGGTTGGTGGTGCAGGTAGTTTAGAAGTTGCGTCTGGTGTTACGTTAGTGTCATCGCCGGACTTTCCTGCTGAATATAAAGATGAAGCGTTGGCGCAAGGTGAGGCTCTCAGTGTATTTAAAGCAACAAACACAACCACACAATGGACGTTTGTAAGCCCTGCCGCGGTTATTTACCCTGGCGCAAGTGAAGGTCCGTATCGTATTGGTGGCGATGCGTTTTTTACTAATGAACAAGGTGAAAGCAAAATATCAGTGACTGATTACGCGATTGCTATGCTGGATGAAGTGCAAAATGCCGCGCATATTAATCAACGTATGAGCGTCGCTTATTAAGGGTTTTTCGCAGGGCTTACAAATAAAGTATGATTATTTAATGATACTTTTGAACCCACTTTTATCCTTTGCATTAACCAGCTTTAACCAGCTTTACCTGAGCCTTTTGCAACTTAGGTAAAGCTAAATCTAAAGGTTATTGCTAATGAGCAGCCGATTTTTTGAAGCAATGATATGGCAAAACCTATTTGCTCAGCTTAGTAATACCAGGATGTTATTCGCGTGTAAGCTTACTTTTAGCAACTATTTATTACTTTCACTTTTACAATGATCTCATGTCTAGACTATATTTGAACTGGTAACTGATTAATTATTTTAATTTTAGTGCAATCTTACAATCAGTTTTTGCATGCAAAGATTGCCTTTACTATTGATAAGTGATGCATTGTATTGATGATTAGCTATTCTGATATGGCCGAACGAAAACTTATTATTAGGTTCTTTTCCGTAATAGGTACGTTGACAACGCTTTGTATGGCAATAATCGCTTTGTTTAATAATCAATCTACTTTGGTTTACCCTCTATTAGGCTCATCAATTTTACTTGCTTCCCCTTTTTGCCTTGGTGATAGAGTCGAGATTTCCTCTTTAATTGTTTTGTATACTTTATATGCTTTAATGATTTATTTAGTACTTACAGGAGGGAGCCATGGTACTGGGCCTATTTGGATTTTTATTGTATCTCCGGTAACCTTTTTTGTGCGTGGTTTTAAACGGGGAATCATTGATTTAATTATTTTTGTAATTTGCGTAACTGGCGCCTTTTATTTATCGAGCTACTTTAAATTTTACAGCGGTTACTCGGTTTATTTTCCAATTCGTATTATTGCTTCTTTTATAATTGTTGCGTTATTGAGTGGCTTTTATGAATATTTTCGGCAAATGTATAGCCACCGTTTGATTGAACTTGTACATAAAAATGAGTATTTAGCGACTCGCGACCCTTTAACAAACTTGCCTAATCGACGTTATGCTATGGCGGAACTCGAGCAATTTGATGCCCAGCTGCAAACTGGGAGTATTATCATTGCGGATGTAGATAATTTTAAGGATATTAATGATCAATATGGTCACTCAGTTGGCGATGAAGTACTAAAGCACCTTGCTGATTTATTTGTTGCTCAGTTAAGTGAAAATGATATGGTGGCGCGCTGGGGCGGTGAAGAGTTTTTATTTTTTCTACGCCATAAAAATAAACAACAAGCGACACAATTTGCCAACGATATTCATTATGCTTTATCACAAAATCGTTTAGATATTGGTGTAAACCAGCTGGCTGTTACAGTGAGCATGGGGATCAGTAAACTAACTGCGGATGTGCCGATTGATAAAGCGATGCACAAAGCGGATGAATTGCTTTATCAAGCAAAGAAGCAAGGCAAAAATCAAACGTGTGTTTAGCGCTTATTGGGAACGCTATGAATACATTATATATAACCGGAGCCGGTGTGAGTGCCGCCAGCGGCATTCCTACCTTTCGAGGTGAAGATGGGTTTTGGACTATTGGCAGTAAAAACTATACGCCAATGGAAATGGCTACGCGTGCTATGTATGAAAACAACCCACGGGAGTTTTTAGCTTGGTATTATCATCGCTTTGCTACTTATCGCAACCACGGTCCTAACGAAGTTCATCAGTGGTTGAGCGATAAAAACCTGATCACACAAAATATTGACGGGCTAGATGGCAAAGCAGGCAATAAAAACTATATCGCCATTCATGGCCGGCTTGATCAAATGACTTTGTTTCATCATCAAGGCGATGATGTGAAAGCGCATACGACACCGTGGGATAATGTAGACGAAAGCTGCTTACATGAGTCACTGCTTGAGCTGTTTAACATTGAAAACCAGCAGCCAGTGGTGGATCAATCTTTAAAGCCTTTTGTGTTGTTATTTGATGAATACTACACTGAACTTTATCGTATTAGCGAAGCACAACAGCGGATGCTTGATGCCGATAAAATCGTTTTTATTGGCACTTCGTTTAGCGTTAATATTACCCAAATGGCGCTAGAAGTGGCACGCAATTACGATATCCCAATCGAAATCGTTGATCCAGAACCTGCGCATGTTATGTATAGTAATGTGAGTTATCATAAAATGACTGCATTAGACTATATTCAACGTAACTAAACATAGCAACACTGAAGAGATTTAAATGAAAGATTTAACAGCAATAGCCAATTTATCAATATTATTAGTAGAGCCTTCAGATGTTCAGCAAAAGCTTATTATAAAGTCACTTACTCAATGCGGTGTGTCACAAATTGAAACTGCCACTTCTCAAGCGAAAACGTTAACAATGCTGGAGAATTATCAGCCGGATTTGGTTATTAGCAGCATGTATTTTTCTGACGGTAGCGCTGACTCTTTATTGCAAAAAATCAGAGTAACCCCTGGTATTGAGCATCAAGCTTTTATGCTGGTATCAACAGAGCGCAATAAAACCTATCTTGAACAGTTAAGGCAGTCAGGGGTATTAGCTATTTTACCAAAGCCATTTAGCGCTGAGGCAATTACGCGTGCGTTAAAGGCAACCTTAGATATCATCACTGAAGAAGAAGTTGAGTTAGAGCATTTTGATGTAACGCTATTGCGTGTACTTGTGGTTGATGACAGTCGTTTTGCACGCAAGCATATTATTAGGGTATTGGCTGGAATGGGAATACCGACGCCTGTAGAAGCAGAAAATGGCAAACAAGCGATTGAACACCTTAACACCCAATCATTTGATTTAATTGTTACTGATTACAATATGCCAGAAATGGATGGCAAAGAGCTAACGGAGACCGTAAGAAGCTCGAATGCTTACTCGCATATTCCTATTTTGATGGTGAGTTCTGAGGCAAACGACACTCATTTAGCTAATATTGCTCAAGCTGGTGTAGATGCCATATGTGACAAGCCATTTGAACCTGCCACAGTAAGAGAGCTGCTATTTAAAATAATGTCTTAGATATTCACCTAAATGACTTAATAGCAAGCTGAGTTACTTCAACACTATTTTATTGAGGCTTTAGCTTGTGTTACATCAAGACGAGCTTCAAGAGGATCTGGTGAAAAAGTCGCAGTACCTTGTTTATTCAGTTGTAGGATATAGCGCTCATCTTCTTTAAATGCGCGCCAAGCAGATAACCCCGGCCCATTGGGTGTGCCGTATTTAATAAAATTAGTAACGTAACGATGCATTGTTTTAGCCGTTTGTTTGTCTTGCTCGGTGGTAATATGGCCATACTTAGTTGTTACTGTATTGAAAAAGTAAGGTATTTCAGTCGCGTGCGCTGCGCCTTGTGCAGTAACTGTTTGTGCTACATAGCCAAATCGGTAAATAAACGCGGGCTGTGAAAATTTACTCACTTGTTGAGCAACAAAACGAGCAGGTTCTTGCATTAAGAGGTCTTGACCAGTTTCATAATTAAGTATTGCGAGATCTGTGTTGCCTTTACTGTCATAAGCTTGTTGGGCTTGCTCAGCGCGTGAGCCAAAACTTTTAAATAATGCTTCCTTTGTGCTGTAAATTGCAAAGCCAATATCTTTATCTGTGGTGCCAACCATAGTGGGAACATGGCTAAAGTTACCTTCGTTGAATGCTTCTTCGGTCGATGAACTAACTAATATACCGTCTAAAATGGGCCCGCCTACATAGGTGGGCGCTTCTGGGGAAGGGGTCATATTTGCTAAGTTAAGGCCATCAACAAGCTGCTCGGCGCTTAGCGCACGCAGTGCGTTTAATGCTGCTTTATTATCGCCTGTTATACCGTGCTGAGCTGCAAAGTTAACTCCCACTTGCTCAGCTGATAGGATATTTTTATTATCACTGGTTAGTGGCAGTTGATTAAAAAGCTCTCTACCACCACCAGACATAATAATAGCTTTATTGAATAATCCTTGTGCAGCAGAGGTTTGCATCATTGCATGCACCGACTTACCGCCCGCAGATTCGCCCATCAGTGTGACTTGCTGAGGATCACCACCAAATTGGCTGATGTTACTTTTGATCCAGTTTAATGCTGCAATTTGATCCATGAAGGCATAATTGCCAAGAGCATCATTTTCAAAGCTACTCAGTGCTGGATGAGCAAAAAAACCAAACCGGCCAAGTCGATAATTAAAGCTGACAAACACCACACCTTGCTTTGCAAAACTTTCACCGGAATACACACCAGGAGATGAACCGCTATTGACAAAGCCACCCCCATAAATCCACACCACTACTGGGTAAGGCTGTTTACTCTGTTTTGCAGGCTTAAACACATTCAAATATAAACAATCTTCAGCTGGTGGGTTCCCAGTGGTGCAGCATCGCCAGCAAATGGTTTTTGCATGCAATCTGCTGCGAATTCGGTAGTACTTTTTACACCTTGCCAGTGAGTTACTGGTTGCGGTGCGCACCAGCGCTTATCATTTATCGGCGGAGCAGCAAAAGGGATCCCTTTAAAAGAAATCACTTTACCCGAATCAGTACCTTGAATTTTGCCGCCAGTTACATCAGCAATGGTATTTTGGGATGGCTCGGAGCAAGCTTGTACAATAAAAATAGTAGCGATCAGTGATGGAATAAAAAGCAGAGATTTAAGAGAACGCAATACCATTTTTAAGCCCTGTAATGGTTGTTTTAATGTCTATAGTTATCAGATAGTAGCATCTAGACTCGTATAATAAAAAGTGGCTATACAGAGAATAATCAAATGCTATACCGAGAGACTCGTTGTATTTATTAGATTATTAATTCATCAATGCTAGACTTATTGCTACATAAAAATACTTTCGTTACTCAAGCAAATAACTTACCCAAATGTGGGTTATAAAAATGCTAGCATTGCAGTGCTGCCAATAGCTAGATCCAAGTGTATGTAAAGGAATACGTTGATATGCAATACATTGAGTATATTACAATACTTGCTGTGATATCTATCAGTGGTTGCAGTGATATTAAAATAGAGAAGCAGTGCTTTGAGCCCATTCATTATCAAGCAAATAAATTATTTCAAAGTAGTGAAATTCGTGTCGAACCTATATGGGTTGGCCATCCTCGAAACGACTACTTAAAAGATCACAACGTAGAGGGTCATCTCAGCCCTTACGGCGGGTTTGAAAAGATATCAGCCTCTAGTCAGCTTACTCTTACCGGAAATATATATAAGATAACGCCAAATATAGGTGAGCGTTATATTGGCAGAAATTCAGAGTATCTTTTATTTGAAGTCACAGTTGATGCAAAAAAGTATGTGATCTCTGATCAGATCCCTGAGCATATCCAGCTACCTTTACGGTGTTTTTTTAATTAATGGCGTGTCTATATAGATAATGTTATTTCGTTGGCTGCTAGTGGTGCTTATCTTGTCACCTACTTGCATAGTTAAAAACATGGAAAGTCGTTGTTCAAAAATTTAATTTAAATAAGGAAATGTTTAACAATGAAGTATTTTAAAACCCCTGAATTTTTGCATGAAGTGTTTGGCGAAAAACAATCGATTTTAGAGATCACCGGTACTATTTTGTTTGCTTTAGTCGGCAGTTGGGTTATTTATTCGGTTGCGGAGATTAAACTCGATAATTGGCGAGCAATCTTAGCTTTTATATTAATTGCTGACGTATTAGCAGGATGTATTGCTAATTTCACTCTTGGTACCAATGAGTTTTACACAAAGCGTCCTAAAAATAGGCTGATTTTTATTGCCATTCACGTTCATATAATAGTGATTGCGTGGTTACTTTCACAGCCACTAGATACTGCACTGCTTATATGGGCATATACGATAGTGGCAGCATCTGTTGTTAATGCGTTACATGGTAAATTAATACAGGGTTTTATTGCTGCAAACTTAATGTGTTATGGCATCTTTTTGTTGATTTACTTATCGCTGCCAACGTGGTTTTTGATGGTGAGTCTATTTTTTATGATCAAAGTTTTATTTAGTTTTGCTGTTGATCACTATCGGCAATCAGCCTAGATGAATCCACTTAGGTATAAAAACCAGTACAGCTTAATTGTTGATGCTCTGCAAAATAAAGATGCGTTAAGTGAGTCGCAAGTTATCGAGATTAATCATGGTACGATTGCGCAAGTTATCGCATCAATTAACCGATTAAAACAGGCGCGTTTAAGTTGCAGTAATTAATTTACTGCTTGGATCAAATTAAATGCCCTGTTAAGGGCATTTATTACTGTCGAGTCCGTTAATTACTCGGCATCAAAAATAACTCTCGTACATTGCAACGTGGGTTTGCCTCTATAGCAAATAGTACCGCCTCAGCTACATCATTTGGGTCGAGTTTGTCGGGTTTTGCTTCATCAAAAAAAGGCGTATTGACCATGCCTGGGGCAATAGTGGTGCAGCGTCCTTGCCATGGCTTCATTTCTTCAGCTAAGTTTTGCCCAAAACCGTAAGCAAACCATTTTGTTGCGCCATAAACAGAGCCTTTAAGGGCAATCCGTCCTGCGGCTGAGCTGGTTAAAATAAAGTGTCCTGTGGTTTTTCTTAGGTGTGGCAGAGTGAGTTTTGCGGTGTAAAGCAGTGCATTGATATTAATATCAATCATTGTTTGCCATTGCTCAGGATCGCCCTCTTCAACACCTGGCGTTTGAACACCCATACCGGCATTGGCAAATGCAACATCAAGGCGGCCAAAGTGTTTTATACCTGCATTAACTACGTTTTCAAGCGATGAAAAATCAGTGGCATCTGCGCAAACTGCTAATGCGTTATCAGCCCCTAACTCTTCAACCAGCGCATTAAGTTTGTCTTCACTGCGAGCGGTCAAAATTACTTTATGACCGTTTGCGACTAAGGTTTTTGCTGTTGCTTCACCAATACCACTGGAAGCGCCTGTAATAAGTACAACTTTCTCTTTACTCATGACTTGCTCCTCGATTAAATCTGAGACTAGGTTTGATACTCTTAGTGGTGATGGTAACAGTGAAGGATTAACCTCCATTGAATGCTTATTACACCAACTTGCTGGCTTGATTTAACTATATGATTTTTAATTGTTTTTAAAGATTAAAATAAAAAGTTAGGTTTATATTTATTATGCTATATAATCGCGCGGTTTCGCTTTAAGGCCAGCTTATTTTTTAGCAGGCTACAAATCGCAAATGGTTATAGCAGCTTACACTTATTGGCTTATAACAATGTGGTTTTAACCTTGTGTAAGCTATGTTAAACCTTGCTCAATTGCAGCAATTACTTAGTGGAAATAAACAGTGAAAGATAAGTTATTAGTGTTTTGGCAAAATCATTCAGAAACCATAATGACTCTAGGTTATAAACTGATTCTAGCGTTGGCTATTGTTATAGCTGGTGCTCTAATTGCGCGCTCTGTTAAAAGAGCGATCCAAAACTCTAAGTCGCCTCTTAAGAAAATGGATAAAACCTTACTACCAATTTTATCGAGTGTGCTGGGCTACTTGGTGTATATCATTGCAGGGTTGTTTATTTTAGATATTTTTGGTGTTAATACAGCCAGTTTAATAGCACTTATGGGGGCGGCTGGCCTTGCGATTGGCCTTGCGTTAAAGAATACCCTCAGTAATATTGCCGCAGGTATTATGTTATTAATACTTAGGCCATTTAAAGTTGGTGACTTTGTTGATGCCAGTGGCACAACGGGTACTGTGAGTGAAATTAACCTCTTTACAACTATTTTTAAAACCAATGATGGCCTATATATCGCTTCGCCAAATGGCAAAGTGTGGGGTGGTAATATTAAAAATTTCACTCGCAATGGTAAAAGACGCATGGATATTGTAGTAGGTATTTCGTTTGCTGACTCAATAGATGATGGCTTAAATGTACTTAAAGAAATAGCCGCATCAGAAAGCCGATTATTAGCGGATCCAGCACCTAAGGTGATGGTGACATCGATAGCTGAAAGCTCAGTGAATATTCAATTACGTGCGTGGACAGTTAACGGTGATTATTGGCAAACAGTCTGGGATCTTAATAAACGTGTAAAAGAGTCTATTGAGCAAGCAGGGCTGATAATTCCATTTCCGCAGCGTACGTTACATATATCGGAGTCGATGGCATCGGCAATAACCGTTAACAAGGATGTGTAAATAACAGATAGTGATTTAATATATTAAATAGCAATCTGTCAGCTTAACGCCAGTTAATTAATATTGACTGGCGTTTTCTTTTTGTGCTCATTGAAAACATGCTCATAAGTTCGTCTACTTGATCCCATTTTATCTGTTCTGTCAACGTATTAGCAGCGATTTAAACGTTATAGTAAATGCCTTTATGGTAGGTTACAAAAGCGAAGTGACTGCTGATAACATTATAAGGTTGTAAGCGATTGACGAATTTAACTCACTTAAGTAATTTATAAAACAGCACAGTACTTTGTAATTCGCCCGATGAACTAAGGGCAAACTGTGGTATTTCACCGGCTTCTATATAGCCTAATTTTTCATATAAAAGTGAGGCAATATCGCCTAAGCGGGTATCCAGTACCAGTAGCTTTAATTGTTGCTGCAGCGCACTTTTTTCAAGGGTATGCATAAGTTGTTTTGCAAATCCTTGGCCTTGGTATTGGCTATGTACCATTAGCTTTTCAACCTCACCGCGGTGAACGCCATTAGCTTTTTGACACAGCGATAATTGCACTGCACCAATTACCTCAGATCCTTCGGTGATAACAAATAATTCGCGGCTATCATTTAATAAATCGCATTCAATACTGTGCCAGTAGTGATCTGCTTGTGCGCGCGTCAATGGCGCGATAAAACCAATCGATGCACCATTGTTAACGCTATCAACCAGTAAATGATTTAGCGATTGCTGATATCCCGCTAGTGAACTGATTTTATGTATTTGCGTATCTACAACGCTTGTATCTTGCATGGTTTATCCTTCTAATTGAAATGGATACACAGAGCCTAGGTGCAGATGTTGAGTTAATTCATCCAGCGCTTGCCAGCTTTCACGTAACAAGTTTGGATCTGCAAAATCATCATTACTAAGTTTGTCACGATAGTGCTTATTTGCCCAATCACATAGTTGTTGGTACTTACTATCGTTTAAAATAACCGCAGGATTGACTGCCGCGAGTTCTTGCTGATTTAGCGCTACACGTAAACGTAAGCAAGCAGGGCCACCACCATTTTGCATGCTTTGTTTTAAATCAAAAAATTGCACTTGATCAATTGGATTGTCTGCAAGGATCATTTCTTCAATATAACTGTTAACTGCCTGATTGTTTTTACATTCTTGTGGAGCAACTAGTAACATTTTGCCATTGTTTAAACTAACCAGTTGGCTATTAAATAAATAGCTAGTTACAGCATCTTGCACGCTTACTTTGGCTGTTGGCACCTCAATAATATGCAGTGTTTTGTCGCCAATATATGCATCTTTTATTTGTTGTAGGGCGAGAGGCTGATTTAAGAAAGCTTGCTCGTGACAGAGTAATACATTGGCGTTACCCACCGCGATTACGTCATTATGGAACACCCCTTGATCAATCACCTCAGGGTTTTGTTGAATCATTAATTGGCTAGATGGTTTTAGCTGATGTAGTCGGCATATTGCTTGGGATGCTTCAAGTGTCTGCCTTGCAGGAAATTTAACTGGCTTAGGCAGTGCGCTGTTAAATGCGCTGGCACCATATACAAACAGCTCCAAACCTTGAACACCATGCTCGTCGCCTAAGCGAGTATGGTTAGCCGCGCCCTCATCACCAAAAAAACCTTGATCTGGCAAATGGGTATGATGACTAAAGTAGCCTTCGTTATTAAACATGGCTTTAAGTAATCGTGTTGTTGTTTGAGGCTCAAGGGAGCGATGAAATTTGTTATTCAAATTAGCAGCAGTAAAGTGAACTTTGCCATCAAGTGTGTCGGCTGATGGTGATACAGTGCCGGCATTGGCAGTCCACATTGATGATGCTGAATAACATGCGCGAACTAAAACAGGATCAGCTTTAAACGCTTTACTGATCACTTGTTCAGCAGTGCCTGTAAATCCTAAACGACGCAATACATTTATATCAGGGCGAGCATGTGGGGCAAATACTCCTTGAGTTAGCCCCAAGTCATGCATAGCTTTCATTTTCGCTAAGCCTTGCAGTACCGCCTCTTTTGGATTGGAGTAACTGGCCGCATTATTTAATGATGCTACGTTACCGTATGATAATCCCGCGTAGTTATGAGTCGGGCCTACAAGGCCATCAAAATTAACTTCTACAGCTGTCATAGTTATCCTGCAATTTTACTAATTTTAGTGTATTTAAACTATACAGAAAATAATCTGTAGTAGGTTAATTAAAATTAGCTAATTCTAGTTCTACGCTCTGTAAGTTTTGTTGCAAACGTTTTTGTGCTGCGAGTAGATAGCTTTTTTGCTGTGCTATTTTTGCTTGTTGTTGACGCAGTGCTTTATAGATCACTCGTTTGGGTAAATCATAGTGCTCAGAGGCTTGGCTAATTGTTAAATGATGCACCGACAACTTTTTAAGCGCTTCATCTAAGTGCGGGTAGTTACTTAACATATTCACGCTCCTTTTCTGCGGTGGTGTGTGGATCATTGGCATGGTGAATATGCCAAATGCTTATATCTAAGCGCCATAATAAATACAACATATGATAAATGTTAGTCATAGCTCGCTCCCTGTAGACGAGGTAAATGAAGGTAAAACTCAGATTAGTGAGTTACTCTTTTGTAAGGAAGATCTATGCCAGTCTGAATAATTATTTTTAGTTAAAATAAATCAATAGCTTAAGGTTTTTTCGTTGTTGTATGATTGAGTATAAGCACTAATGTAGTGAAAAATAATGATGGCTTTGCACTTTGCTGGAGCAGAAGGGGAATTATTTGCGCGTTCAGATGAGCGCGCAATAATATTAAGTAAGTTTAAAACCCTTCAAGTACCAGCTTACCGCGAGATTGATGAGATTCTAATATTGCGTGCACTTTGAGCAGGTTTTCTATATTAATTTTTCCTAAATGTTGGCCTAAGGTAGTTTTAATGATGCCGTTATCAACTAGCTCTGCTAATTCAGTAAGTAACTGATGTTGCGCTATCATATCGTCAGTTTGGAACATTGAACGAGTATACATAAACTCCCAATGTAGCGAGATACTTTTGCGCTTGAGTTTTAAAATATCAAAACTTGCTGGGTCGTCTATTAAAGCTAATTTACCTTGTGGTTTGATCACTTTAATAATTTCATCAAGATGTTGATCGGTATGAGTGAGGCTAACGACATAATCAAATTCGGCAAGATTATGCTCTGTTCGTTGTGTATCTAAGCTTTGTGAGTGATCAAGCACTTGATCAACACCTAGCGCATTTAACCAGCTAACACTATCTACGCGTGATGCTGTGCCTATCACCGTTAAGTTGGTTAGCTGTTTAGCCAACTGCACTAAAATTGAGCCAACACCGCCTGCGGCACCAATAACTAATAATGAAGCTGGTTTTGCATTGTTGGAACGTGATATTTGCAAACGATCAAACAGTAATTCCCAGGCTGTAATACTGGTTAGCGGTAACGCAGCAGCTTGGGCATCGTTCAAGGTAATAGGCGCACGGCCAACAATACGTTCATCAACTAGTTGAAATTCAGCATTACTGCCTGAGCGCGTTAAATCACCGGCGTAATAAACCCGATCGCCCAGATTAAATAAACTTACTTTATCACCAACAGCTTTTACGATCCCAACAGCGTCCCAACCAATGACTTTATGACCTTGTTCAGGGCTAACATTTGCGCGGATTTTCGCATCGACAGGATTAACTGAAATTGCTTTTACTTCGACCAATAAATCGTGACCGGATGCTGTTGGAATAGGTAACTCGATGGCTTCGAAAGAATGATTACTAAGTGTTTTGGTTGCTGTTTGGTATCCAATGGCTTTCATGAGTTGCTCCGTTAAATTGTTTTGCTGCACCCACTATAACGCAGTTTTATAATAGAAAAAGAGTGGGGTATGTATACACGAATCTCTCTCAAAATTTTTGATAATTAACTTAAGTCAGTATTGAGTTTATCAAGTAAAGTAATTAGTTGTGTGGCTTCTTGCTGTGTAATAGATGGAAAACGGCAACGAATTTGCTCAGGGATGTTCGCTGCTTGTTGTTGCAGCTGTATGCCATGTTTGTGTAACTTTACGACTCGCTTACGTTTGTCTGTTTCATTTTTAACCACGGCTAATAAGCTTTTATCGGTCATTTTTTTCAAAATTTGTGTCATGGCGCCGCCATCTATTGCGGTTTTTTCCAGCAGCTGTGCAATACTGATCTCATCTTCTTCCCAGAGCGCCATCATCACCACATACTGTGGATAGGTCAGCTCAAGTTCGTTTAGTGCATCTCGATAGGCACGTACCACTGAATTGGAGGCCATATACAGACGATGACAAATTTGATTATCTAATTTCAATTGTGGATATTTCATAGTAGCTCTCGAATGATGACACTGCATTTTAATTTGCATGCAAAATATTTGCAACGCTCAATAAACTACTTTATTATTTTGCATGCAAAATAAATTTAGTCCCAACCTTAAATAAGGAAAACATTATGAAAGAATTACTACAAGTCGCTTACACAGCTAAAGCAACTGCAACGGGTGGCCGCGAGGGCACTGCAAAATCAGACGATGGCCGTTTAGATGTGGCACTTTCAACTCCAAAAGGGTTAGGTGGCGATGATGGTCAAGGTACTAACCCTGAGCAGTTGTTTGCAGCGGGTTATGCAGCGTGTTTTATTGGTGCATTAAAATTAGTCGCAGGCCAAGCTAAAGTTAAGTTACCTGCTGATACCCGCATTGATTCAGAAGTATCGATTGGTCCAATCGAAGGTGGTTTCGGTATCGCTGTAAAATTAGCTGTTTTTGTCGGTGATGTAGATAAAGACACCGCAGAAGCGTTAGTGGCTAAAGCACACGAAGTTTGCCCATATTCAAATGCTACTCGTGGTAATATCGCAATTGAATTGTCGGTTATCTAACTTATTGTAAATTTGAATAATTTATATTTTTAAAGGCGCATTTTTATTTTAAATGCGCCTTTTTTGTGGCTCATAGTTTATAACTATGAGCTTTTTAGAACACCATTTATAACCAAGACACGTTATTGTGATAATTCGTACTTAATATTCAATCCTCAGTTTGTGCTACCCGACAACCAACATCCCCCATTTTTATTTTGCCATATTAAGACTATTTATAGAGTGCAAAGTCATTGCCAAGCGTTTACACCAATAGTTCAGCAATGATCAACTCGATGTCTAAATTGGTTTTGTTATCGCGAAAACTTTTTAGCTACTGGTAAAATTAAATAGTATTAGCGCAGCGTTAGTATGTTTTTTTCAACAAAATAGATTAACTTATGAATAATTGAACTAGAATGTAAACGTAGTTTTAATTAAAGGATAAGTGGAATGCGGCAATTAGCGTTGGCGAAAAAGTTACTATGGCTTACTTTAGGTAGTATTTTTATCACCGTTGTAGTGCTATCGAGTGTGCTTTGGTGGCAATTATCAAGCAGCAATAAAGTGTTATCAGCACAAGCTGAAAAATTGATAGTTACTGAGGTAGAAGAAAAGCTCACCAGCAATGCTGCTGTGTACGGTGAAAAAATCGCAGGATTTATCAACGAAGCGTATCGAGTGCCTTTTTCACTCGCAGCAATACTTGGTAATGAATCAGCTAAAGATGCTTTAACGCGTGATTCAGTGGTACAGCTTAATAGCTCTATTATAGAAGGTAATTCAATACTTTCTTCAATCTACTCGCAATTTGAAGCTAATGGTTTTGATGGTAACGATCAACAGTATAAAAATGGCTATGATCATTCAGTCGCAGGCCAAGGCACCTTAGAGATTTACTTCACTCGCAGCCGTGAAGGTGTGATTGAACAGCAAGTTGTTGAAGATGCAGCAGAAAAATACGTTACGACCTTAAACGAATTTGGCCAACGTGAAGCTGAGTGGTACTTATGTGCTAAAGACACTAAAAAGCCGTGCATAATGGAACCCTATCTGTACGAAATATCTCCCGGCAATTCTGAAATGATGACTTCTTTGACTGTGCCAATACTTCGCGACGGTAAGTTTATTGGCCTCAGTGGTGTTGATATTACACTGCCAGTTTTTCAAACCATGACCGAGCAGTTATCAAAAGAATTATATAATGGTCAGGCGCGAGTTACCCTATTAAGTTCGATGGATTTAATTGTGGGTAGTAGTCATAACAAAGACAAACTTGGCCGTCCGCTAAAAGAAGCCGTCTCAGCCTCGGTGTTAAAAAATTATACTAGTTTGAAAGAACGCTCTGGAGTACAAAAGGGTGAAAATGAATACTTAGTCAATTACCCAATAGATATTAAACTTGCTGGTCGCCAGTGGACTTTATTAGTTGAAGTACCAGCAGAGCTTGCACTGCAAGGGCCACAGCAGCTCAGCGCGAGTATGCAAGAAAATGCCAATACACTAGGTGGGCTAATTTTAATATCAGGCTTAGTGATTGCTGGCGCTGCCTTTATTATTATGACTTTAGTTGTCAAAAGCATCGTTGCACCGCTGCAACAAATTCAGCTACGGGTTGATAATTTAGCCAGCGCGGATGGGGATTTAACACAAACGTTAACGGTTGACACTCATGCTGAGTTAATAGCGCTCGCTGTTGGGTTTAATGCATTTTTGGAAAAATTACGTGATTTAATTGCGCAACTTAAAGATGTATCAGGGCAGACTAAAGAGCAGGCGCAAATTGCCGCACATGTAGCCGTTGATACTAAGCAAAATGTGCAAGCTCAGTTTCAAGAAATTGAAAGTGTAGTAACGGCAATGAATGAAATGAGTGCCACCGCCCTTGAAGTTGCCCGTGCTTCAGAGCAATCAGCGCAACAGGCAGATGAAATCAATTCATTAGTGGTCAGTAGCGAAGCGAGTTTATCGTCTGCGGTATCACAAGTGAAAACGATGTCTGAAGAAATAAAGCAAGCCAATCAAGCCGTAGCCAAGGTGGCGGCGCGTAGTAACGATATTACACAAATTTTAGATGTGATCCGCACTATTTCAGAGCAAACTAATTTACTCGCACTTAATGCTGCGATTGAGGCAGCTCGCGCTGGTGAACAGGGGCGAGGCTTTGCTGTCGTAGCCGATGAAGTACGTGCTCTGGCATCTAAAACTCGTGCGTCAACAGATGACATTAGTGGCTTAATTGATAACCTACAGCTTGAAGTGGGTAATGCCTCAACAGTGATTGAAAAAGGAGTTGTGCGAGCACAAACCGCGGTTGATGAAACCACCGTTGCCTTTGATGCTTTACACAGTGTGGTAACTAAAGTGGAAGAGATCACTAATCAGATCACCCAAATAGCGACGGCTGCAGAGGAGCAAAGTTCTGTAACTGAAGAAATTAATCGTAATTTAACGCGGATATCCGATGCCGCATCACAACTTGCTGATTTATCAACTCAAGCCGGCGATGGTAGTCAAATGCTCAATCAGCTCGTTGCACAGCAAGACGATGAACTGAATAAATTGAAAACATAATACCTTCAATACGATTAAATTGGTTTTGTATAAAATCGGTATAACTTAACCGTTCGCTCAAACTAGCAACGCCACTTCGGCGTGGTTAGTTTGAGTTACATTATCAATTCTAAACTAGATCAACTCTAATCTAGCTGTAGAAAATAATACAAAACCAAACAGCGGCAAAAGCATTTCAACGCGCTACCTCTTTTAAATTAGTTATGTCTTTTTATATGGTAAGTCATCAGTCCAGCCAATTGATTCACTCGATTACTGTTATGCCTTTACTATTTAAAAATAACCTGTTTGTTACTGCGAATGTAAATACGTTTTTCAGGTTTTGTCCATTCGCCTTTTTTTAAATAAGAGGTAGAGACAACAAACTGCTCATCTTTAAAATTACTGGTTGATTTTACTTTTGTGATGCCTTCTTTTGAACCTGTTACGGTTTCGTATGCTACAAATTGCGTAGGGCTCAATACTTTCATGGTGCCTTGTGTGTAAAACCCTGCGGTGGTGAAATAATAAAAAACTAATGACTGCTTTTTGCTATCCCAAAATATCATTGATTCGCCGCCATATTCACCTTCATTAATGGAATGAAGGGTACGAATTGCTTTCCCATTGAGGGCTCGCTCCCAGCGACCTACATCCTGAATCTTTGGCTTATTATCGGCAACATTGAAATCAGCTTGCCATGTGCCGAGGTAAGGTTTAAATACTTCAAGCTCTGGTGCTAAGTCAATCGTTTGTGCACTAATAGCACCAGCGTAGATAAAGCAAAAAGATAGTAAAAGTGTTTTTAGGTATGACATAATTGTGCCTATCATTATTAGTTTTTCAAATTGTAGTATAGGCGAGAGTCCGTTGATTAAAAAAACATTATTGCTTTTTTCTGTTAGTTTTCTAGTTGTATTAGTGATTGGTGGGCTGCTTGATTATTGGCCATATTTGGTTGCCAGTGTTTACTGTACAATGAGCAGTATTACGTTTTTAGTTTATAAATGGGATAAGCGTTTGGCGATAGAGTCAATAGATCAGCCTATTAGAGTGCCGGAACGTAGTTTACATATTTTAGCATTAATTTGTGGTTGGCCGGGAGCACTGATCGCTCAGCAATGGTTAAGACATAAATCACAAAAACGTGCATTTATTGCGGTACTTTGGCTCACTATCATTATAAATACTTCTGTATTAGGGGCTGCCTATTATTGGCAATTGCTTTAAATTGATGCACTATCAGGTAACCTAAAAATAACAAAAGTCTGATTTTATGTATTTTTTATATCGCTGCTATCATTTTATTTTTAAATGTATTGTTATTTTTATTGGTATTCCTGATCCGCGTTTGTATCAAGGTTATAGCGGGTTTAAGCAATGGCTTGCATTACTTAATCCTAATAAACCTGTGTTAGTTGTAACTGACAATACGTTAAAAAATTTAGGCGTTGTTGCTCCCATTTTAGCTTTGCTGGATGAGCAGGCAATCTCTTGGCAGCTGTTTAGTGACGTTGATGCTAATCCAACGATTAGCAATGTTGAAAGCGGTTTAGCACTTTATCAGCAATACACATGTTATAGTATTATCGCCGTTGGTGGCGGCTCAGTAATTGACTGTGCCAAATTAATTGGCGCACGTGCAGTAAGACCTAATAAATCAGTTAAGCAGTTAAGAGGCTTGTTTAAAGTACTGAAAAAACTGCCCCCGTTATGTGCCATTCCAACAACCGCAGGTACTGGCTCAGAAACGACCGTTGCTGCGGTGGTAAACGATCCGCAAATGCAAACAAAATATGCCGCCACTGACTTTGCTCTTGTACCAAGTGATGCAGTTTTAATTGCTGAGCTAACACAAACTGTGCCTGATTTTATTACCGCAGCTACAGGTATCGATGCACTCACGCATGCACTTGAGGCATACATAGGCACTAATGGCCTTGCTTTTAGTGATGACAAGTCATTGCGAGCAATCGAACTTATTTTACAAAATTTATTAACAGCGTATAAAAATGGTAATGACTTAGTTGCGCGGGAAAATATGTTACTCGCTTCATTTTATGCAGGACAAGCGTTTACCCGAACATCTGTAGGTTATGTGCATGCTATAGCGCATCAATTTGGCGCGCAATACGGCACAGCTCACGGTTTAGCAAATAGTGTGGTATTGATGCATGTGCTGAAATTTTATGGTTCCAGTATAGATAAAAAGCTGGCGGCTATTGCTGATCATTGCCAATTAACACAATCACACCAAAAACCAGCAGAAAAAGCGGCAATACTATTAAACACCTTAGAGCAGTTACTTATTGATCTAGCGATCCCTCATCATTTAAAAGAGCTAAAAGTAGCTGATATACCAAAGCTTGCTGATGCTGCAATTGTAGAGGCTAACTGGGACTATCCAGTACCAAAATTTATGAACGTAGCTCAATGCCAAGCCATTATTCATAAAGTAGTGAGTGATATGTAATAAATGAAAACCTTCCCATCAGTACCGATAGGAAAGGTTTAAGCGCGTTAAATTAGCGTTTTAGCTGTGCTTCAGGTTGATTTAATAATTCAATCATAGGATTTTGTGCAGTGATTTTTGCTTTAAGAGCAAAGCCGATCAATAACCCTGCGATAAAGCCACCGATATGAGCGCCATAATCGATACCATCAGGTGCTGCAATCATGCCATAAATATTGATCCCTAACCAAATTACAAAAAACCACACTGCAGATAATTTCTTTTGATAAATGATAAACATAAAAGTAAGGCTGGCGTGCCTAAACCACATTAAGTACATACCAAATAGCCCTGCAATTGCGCCGCTAGCCCCGACACTTGGAATAATCGAGCTGGGATCAACGATAAAGCTAGCAAAAGACGCTGCCAAACCGCATACCATATACCATATTAAAAACTTTTTCTGACCTAATACGTCTTCGAGGTTATCGCCAATAATGTATAAAAAGTACATATTACCAATAAGGTGCATTACTGAGCCGTGTAAAAATACACAGGTAATCACACTCCATAAATGTTCGCCTTGAGAGATCTTACTTGGATTCATTGCAAACAATTCGAGGGTTGCACTGAATGCCCCTGCATTGAAAAAATACAAGGCAAAAACAATGGCATTGAGTGCAATTAAACTGCGAGTAACCCACGGCGTTTGTTTTGGCTTTAGGTTATATTCAACGGGCATTTGCGTTAAAAATTGAAACAGATAAGTTTTCCAACTAACTTTTTGGTTTAGCTTGTCTAGGCTTGCTTTGAGCTCAGGACTGTTTTCAACGCTTTCTAATTGATTTTTTTCAATCCAACTACCATCACAATGACGGCAAACATCAATTTCGGTATGAAAATCTTCGAGTAAATGAAAGCGCTCAAGGTTCTTATTGCAATCAGGGCAGTCTAGTCTTGAAATACCTAATGATTTACCAAAATGAGTCTCGTATTTTTCACCAATAGGACCTTCGTTGATTTCGGCAATCATCCGGTTAACTTCGTTTTTTTCAAACCATAAGCCACCGCATTCGCGACAGATATCTATCTCTTCACCTTGATAATGAGTAACATCCAAAGGGTGATCTTTGCAGTGAGGGCAGCGTTTAGTTGGCATTATCAGCGTCCTTTAATGAGCCGATAATAATATCGTTTTGTTGTAATTCTTGTTGTAAATTTAATGCACTAGTTTTTAGTTGAGGTAATGTTTGTTGCTCAATACTATCGGCAATTTGGTCTAGTTCAATAGACGCTTGTCGCGCAGACATTTTACGCCTTAACGCCGCTTCAATTACACACTCAGCACAACTATAAAAACGACGAATTTGTGTTAAAAATATACTCGGCGTTTCAAGTGTTGTGAACAAGTACTGCATGGTATGCCAAATATATTTTTCAAACGTGGGCTTATTATACTCAAGCTCACTCGTATGTGGGCTTTGTACTAAAAGTAACGAATAGCGTTTTATATTCTCTAAATTATCATATAATGAAGTATGCAAATAATAGTTATCTTCCATTTTACTATAGGAATCAAATTTAAGCACTTGCTCTAAACCGCTTTTCGCAGCTAGGTAAACACCAAAGATAGTTGAAACTACTAAAAGCACTTGATTCAACCAAAAAATAGTGCTTTTTAGCTCTTTATTATCAACTATTTTAAGTGCGTTAGGTATTCGTGTGGAGATTTTATTTAAGCTGTCAGAATAGTTTTGTGATGACTCCAAAATTAATATCCTTATTCTTTACTGTCCATTTAATGAGCGCAATAGAATACGGGTATTTCTTTAATGCGACAATAACTTTGTATGTAAACTATACTTAATTTTTAATAAAGATAACACAAAGTGATGATGGCAAGAATACACTTGCCACCAGGGGTACTATAACGCAGATTGGCTTGCTTCAATTTGATCTAATTCGATAGTCAGGATCGTTTTCTTGTCAACAGTAACCCACTTTCTATAGGTTAAGTAACCATCTTTAGTAACTTCGATGTCGTATTTACCTTCATCGAGTTCAATACCAGCTTCGTATTTCGGCTTTATATTCATAATGCGAATACGGGCGTCATCAGGAGAAGTAATAACAGTCAATGATATTGCACTGTTAACTTCTTCTGCGACAACAACTGGTTGTTCAACTGGGGCTGCCTGTTGTTCAACTTTTGGGCTGCTTGAACAACCTGATAGCATCACTATAGCAACCAGCGCACTTAATTTTTTCATAATTACTCCATTAAATTGTTCATTATAAACATCTTTGTTTATATCACTTTTAGCAACGAAAAATCATGGAGTAACAATAGGAAGGATTATATTTCTACTAGAGTCTTCCATGACTTTTATATTTACTTTAACTATAAATCAAATGGCATTTTAGTATGTATAAGGATGAGGTTCAAATCATAGTTGCAAAAAATACCAGTTTTTCCTTGTTTTGTTATATTTATAACAATAAAAGAAACCATTTCATTATGATTATGATAAATATTAGCTTAGAGCTTTACTCTTTTTAAGCTTAGCAAATCGTTGCCATGTACCCCAGATTGAAATAGTCACAAGCAGAAATACCGTGATGTAAAAGGCCATAATAGCCACTTTGATCATTAGTAAACATGCGATAATAATGGCGAAGATGATCGCGATACGAATAACCGGGCTTTTGATAAATTTACTTGAAAAAAGTAAGGCGGTTAGGCTTAGCTTGCTACGGGTGTTTTTCTTAACATCCATGTTTTTTGTCCTTAGTGTTTTTGTATTAGAGTAATTTACTTATTTAAGTTAGTGCGTATTTTGTGCAGTAATAACGTCATCATCGTGATTGTTACGCTCAAAGTTGAGATTAAATTGGCCTTGGCGATTAATGGTAAAAATAGCGCGTGTCCAGTTTTCGGGTTGCTGCTTTGTGGCTTTATCAAATACTTGTTTGAATAAATTGACTATCTCGTCTGTCACGGTAATTGGCTGTTCACTTGAGTCATCTGCTGTTTGATAATGGGCTTTGCATTCAAGTACGTTTTCATCTTCGCAATTTAAAATAAGTTGTGCTTTAAGCCACGGCTCATTGATTTGCTGATAAAGGTACTGACCGAGTTGTTGTGGGATGTTTGTAATGTCAGGTTTCATGTGCTGTCCTTAGTATTATAAATGAGCTTTAAATTAAATGATCAAACATAAAGTTTGTAAATATATGTCA
Source organism: Pseudoalteromonas sp. SG41-5 (assembly GCF_014164495.1). Classification (NCBI taxonomy): domain Bacteria; kingdom Pseudomonadati; phylum Pseudomonadota; class Gammaproteobacteria; order Alteromonadales; family Pseudoalteromonadaceae; genus Pseudoalteromonas; species Pseudoalteromonas sp. SG41-5. The sequence goes on from NZ_JACJFH010000033.1 coordinate 46,862, forward strand.
GCTGAAAGACATCGCATTAAGGAATTTTTGGAAATTATCAAAAGCTTTGTAAAAAACAGGCGATAATTCTTCAGATTCATTATGATCCCATATTACTACTTTAGGATTTATTGCATCTTCTTTGAAGTCTAGGCATAAAAAATCACCACCAAAAAGATAAGCAAAAGGTAAGGTCTCGGCTCCAACCAAGTCTTCGTTAGCTGTAAGTCTTTCCTCAATTTGAGCCATTACTACTTTAATTTCGTATTGCATCAGTCCACTATCGAGTTTTTCATCTTCCGAAACTATTAAAAATCTTTCCAATACCCGCTCTTCAGAGTTAATTCTTATAATAGCTTCCTCTGGGGATGCACCATTGAATTCTAAAATAAACTCTCTGTAGCTAATTGGTAAGTTAATATTAAAAAACATTTCTAATGAATATAGCTCATCATGTGTTACTGAAACTTTTTTCTTTAAGTCTAAGTTTTTCATTAAGTTATGTGTGCCAAATAAAGCTCGTTTAAGTCCTCAACTAATCACATTTGCATACAGCGTTATTCGTACTGCTTAATAGCGCCACGTACCATAGAAGCCATATCAATAATTTCCATATCACCCATGTCGGCAATTAAATTCAAATGGGCAAAAATATCGCACTTTTCA
>NZ_JACJFH010000340.1:0-229 GCF_014164495.1 Pseudoalteromonas sp. SG41-5
TGTTTCGGTGTTTTTGCGTCAGCAAGCTTAACGCCTACGGGTGTTAACGTTAATCTCAGGTGTTTAATTACTCACTGTAGGCGAGTGGCTTGCCACCGCGATACTCAATATTGTTTCGGTGTTTTTGCGTCAGCAAGCTTAACGCCTACGGGTGTTAACGTTAATCTCAGGTGTTTAATTACTCACTGTAGGCGAGTGGCTTGCCACCGCGATACTCAATATTGTTTCG
>NZ_JACJFH010000341.1:0-227 GCF_014164495.1 Pseudoalteromonas sp. SG41-5
TAAATCTATCGTCGTACTCATTGAGCAATAATTAACTTATATAGAAAACGCTAAGGACAGCACATGCGACCTGAAATAAAAAACATCCCCCAACAACTTGGACAATACTTGTACCAGCAAATAAATGAGCCGTGGCTTGAGGCTCAGCTTATTTTAGATTGCGAAGATGAAAACCAACTTGAATGCAAGGCTCACTATCAAACAGAAGATGATGAAAACGAACAGCC
>NZ_JACJFH010000342.1:0-226 GCF_014164495.1 Pseudoalteromonas sp. SG41-5
CTCTTGCATTTAGTTTTGCAAATTTATATGAAATTGACATGAATATCCTTTTGCCCACTCAAGCAGCTATTTACTGCTTGAGCTAAATCCTATTTATTTCTTTGTTTAACTACAAATCAATCATTAAAAATGAAGTGAATTTTTGCCACAACGTTTTGCCAAATTTAATCTCGCTTTCAGCTTTTATATTATCCGCATATTTCCATGGGAATTTAAATATATCCGG
>NZ_JACJFH010000343.1:0-223 GCF_014164495.1 Pseudoalteromonas sp. SG41-5
TATGGATGCTTCAGCCTGCACGAACAGGGTGGCAAGCAGAAATAAATTACAATGCATTCTTGACTGAATTTGGTTTGCAGCCAGGCGACCAGATAGAACTCAAACTAGAAGCCACGGTGTACCCCAGTGGTAAAGGTCAACCAACAATTCAAGGGTTTAATAGTATTTATGGCTTACCAATCGAATATTACAAAGCAGGTGAAAAGCCAGGGTTCTTTTCTTG
>NZ_JACJFH010000344.1:0-221 GCF_014164495.1 Pseudoalteromonas sp. SG41-5
AAATGTGGCGTGGTGTTGGTGCGTCAGCAAGCTTAACGCCTACGGTGTTAAGGTTTATCTTGGTGTTAAATTTACTTTGATGTTTAATTAATTATCTGTAGGCGAGTGGCTTGCCACCGCGTTTTAAATGTGGCGTGGTGTTGGTGCGTCAGCAAGCTTAACGCCTACGGTGTTAAGGTTTATCTTGGTGTTAAATTTACTTTGATGTTTAATTAATTATC
>NZ_JACJFH010000345.1:0-217 GCF_014164495.1 Pseudoalteromonas sp. SG41-5
CTTTACTACTTATTCTCACGCCATTGGGCTTGTCCTGAACCAAGTTCGTGTAATACGCGACCTGTAAACCCCGCTGATGGTGTATTTGAAACCCAAACCTTTATCTCACCTGATTCACCCATACCGACTATTAAATATGGTTTTACATCTTTAAAAACCTTACCTGTATGCGCTGTGTATGAAGGTAAATTTTTAGCTAACCTATAACCATTTTTAT
>NZ_JACJFH010000346.1:0-215 GCF_014164495.1 Pseudoalteromonas sp. SG41-5
GTCACGGTAATCGGCTGTTCGCTTGTATCAGCAGCAGTTTGATAATGGGCTTTGCATTCAAGTACGCTTTCATCTTCGCAGTTTAAAATAAGTTGTGCCTCAAGCCATGGCTCTTTTATTTGCTGATAAAGGTACTGACCAAGTTGTTGGGGGATATTTTTTATATCTGGTTGCATATGCTGTCCTTAGCGTTATAAATGAGTTTAAAATTGAAT
>NZ_JACJFH010000347.1:0-214 GCF_014164495.1 Pseudoalteromonas sp. SG41-5
ATGTAATCAATTGTTCCTGTTGACGAGCAACCTATTACAAATAATGTTAAAGCAAGTGTGATGAGTGATTTTATGAGCTTGTCCATAATCTATATCCATTTATTAATTGTGATTGCCATTGCTCATTTGCTTCAGCTTGTTCTGGCTGATTGTAAAAAAGCTCGCGTTGTTGGTTTTTAGTGGTGAATTCAGCGTCTTCTTCTGGGCCATGAGC
>NZ_JACJFH010000348.1:0-209 GCF_014164495.1 Pseudoalteromonas sp. SG41-5
GCTAACTTGCTAACTTGCTAACTTGCTAACTTGCTAACTTGCTAACTTTTGTCGGGATAAATCCGCGACCTACATTTTAAACCTTATTCAAGGTTTAGCTTGCTGGCGGCAACCAAGGGGCGGCTGCCGCCGACCGCCCCTAGGAACCCCACGGCGCCCCGAGCATCACGCTTAATCCTTCAATGCACAATTGATGTGAACGTAAACGC
>NZ_JACJFH010000349.1:0-208 GCF_014164495.1 Pseudoalteromonas sp. SG41-5
TGCATATTCTCACCAGCTTTGATCACCCAATGGCATTAACTTTGATCGCTTATTCTCATTAAGCTTTGATCACGAAAATTACGCGATAATGATCACTTTTGTGTTCTTAATGATTTTGCCGATCAAAGCTTAATGCCACTCGTAACCGAGTTCACGTTTTATCATTTTTGTAGGTATGTTAAACCGTTATCTAAATCATTTGATGAGG
>NZ_JACJFH010000034.1:0-47341 GCF_014164495.1 Pseudoalteromonas sp. SG41-5
GCTTAAAGATTGGTGCACGTGGGATGATGATTATAATCGTGACATAGTGCAGACCATTCGCAGAAAATTAGTGTCATTAGCAACATCAAAACCTGGCTATACCAGTGTATTAATGCAAGGCAGTGGCACGGCAAGTGTAGAGTCTGCAATAGGGAGTATTATCCCACAAGCAGGCAAGCTACTTGTAATTAATAATGGTGCGTACGGTGAACGTATCGCAGAAATCGCAGATTATCTAGCAATTGAGTACCATGTTTTAAATTACCCTGAAACTGTACTTCCGAATATTGAGGAAATTGACACTGTTTTAAATAACGACCCTGATATCACCCATGTTGTAATGGTTCATTGTGAAACAACCACAGGTATGCTTAATCCTATTCAAGAAGTCGGATTACTTACTAAAAAATATCAAAAAGTCTTTATTGTTGATGCCATGAGCAGCTTTGGCGGGATCCCGTTTGATTTAGCTGATTGGCATATTGATGTGATGATTAGCTCATCAAACAAATGCATACAGGGAGTCCCAGGCTTTGGCTTTGTAGTGTGTAAGTATAGCACTATTGAGCATAGTGAGGGGATAGCTCGTTCATTGTCTTTAGATTTATATCAGCAATGGTTGTGTATGGAAAAAAACGGCGGCAAATGGCGCTTTACCTCACCTACTCATGTTGTTCGCGCATTTTACCAAGCGCTACTCGAACTCGAAGAAGAAGGTGGTATCACAGCCCGTTTTAACCGATATACTCGCAGCCAAAAATCCTTAGTGGCAGGTATGGAAAAACTAGGCTTTGAGCCACTATTAAATGAGCAAAAACATTCCCCAATCATTACCTCATTTATTTCACCTACATCTGAGCGTTATGATTTTAAATTATTTTACACTGCCTTAAAGCAAGAGGGTTTTGTTATTTATCCTGGCAAAGTCTCCAATGCTGATTGTTTCCGAATAGGGAATATCGGCGAAGTAAGTGAAATAGACATACTTCGTTTACTCGAGGCAATAGAAAAAAATCAATATTGGAAAAATTAGGCTTAATGTGTTCACCCGTGAAAGCGGTGTTTAATTGGTTTTAAACACCGCTTTTTTATTGCCCTTCAACTACCATTTCAATTGCATTATGTAGCCAATATTCAATATTATAATCGACGAGCACTTGGCTTTCATCGAAGCGTTGACGGATGACTTTTAAACAGGGGGTACCGCTGTTTTTTTCAAGAAGGTTACTTATTTCATCGGGCAGCACTGTGATACTAATAACGCTCTGCTCTTTAACTACATTAGTGGCGTATTGTTTGGACATGATATCGGTTATAGATGTATCAAGAGGATGAAATTCGAGCTCAGAAAAGCGTTCAGCATCACAGTATATATGCTCAAACATAACAGCACGGTTGTCTAAGCTACGCACCCGCTGAAGATGGTGCAAAGTAGGGGCATTCACTAAATTTTTTAAATCAATATTGGTTATTTTTTTCGATTCAATAAGTTCGGTTTTTGCTGCAAATCCTTGTTGTTTTGCAAGCTCGTAAAAGTTAACTTTTGTTGCTGGGTGCCACATTAGTTTTTTAGGAGTGACAAACCATCCTTTACGTTTTTGACTAAATATTAAACCTTCTGCTTCCAGCCTGAGCAAAGCTTCACGGACAGTAATTCGAGTGGAGTTAAATTGATGTTGTAACTCCCGCTCTGAAGGTAATTTATGACCTGCTGAAATTGCATCTTTTTGCAGCAGCGTATGAATGTAATTGCGGATCTCTTGATATAAAAGCATCGTGTAATTATTTACCACTTAATAGTAATCAACCTAGCTGAGTATAATGGTTATTTTTACCTAAGGGTATTACTATGATGCTGTTTTGGTATCTACTTTACCTGCGCTGCCGCTAAAGCGGGCCAAAAACTTATCGATGCTTCGCACTGTTGCATTACAATCTTCAGCAAATTCTTTACGTCTGATTGCGTTTCTGACTAGGTAAGCACCAGCGGTTCTAATTGGCTCTTGAGGGAATTGCTTTAACTGCTGATTAACTAAGCCACAGTTTTGCCATTGCAGATTATTTTTAAGTGCCATAGCGCTTAGAATTTTCGCTCCTAAAAAAGACTGCACAATACCATTTCCAGAATAGCCACCAGAATAAAGTACATTTCGTTGTCCGTTTAAATGGCCGAAGAATGGAAAACCGGTCACGCTACGATCCGAAGGACCAGTCCAGGTACGCTCTATGGGGAAATCGCAACCTTTAAAAAAATGACTGAGCGATGATTGCAAAATATTATCGTACTTACTTGGCATGTCAAATCTAGCATGCATATGGTTATTAAAACTAAAAAAGTTCCCGCCTTTACCTAACATTAAGCGTCCGTCGCTTGTAGTGCGGTAGTAATTAACAAAAATGCGTGAATCTATTACAGCGCTTCCGTGGTTTAAATTAAGTTGCTCTAATAAGCTAGGAATTGGTTTAGTGATTATCATATCACTGGAAACAAGCACTACTGAGCGTGAAAAGGCTTTATGCAGACTAGGTAGCCATGCATTAACACCAAAAATAAGCGTGCTACATAATAGGGGGCCTTGGCTGGTTTGTACTGTTAATGGTTGATTCCCACCATGGCTTTCGTACTTGCATTGCTCAATCACATTAACCCCTAGTTTTTGAGCTACTTTTTTCAACCCTCTGACCAATTTTGCTGGCTGTATACTGCCTCCATGAATGCTGTAATATGCGGCTAAGTTTTGTATTGAGCCTGTGCTTTTTAGCTCTTGAGAGCTACATTGGTGCCAAGCATTGAGATTGTATTTATCTAGCGTGGTTAATGCATTACTTAAAAGGCCAACTTGGTTCTGGTTTGATGCCGTATAAAAGCAGCCGTCAATTCTACAATCACAGTCTATCGCATTTTGTTCGGCAAATTGTTTAATACTGTGAACAGCACGTTCTGACTCTTTAACTAAAAATAAAGCGTTCTCAATGCCGACTAAATTTATTAGGCTTGGTAGTTTGGTAGACCATGTAAGCATGGCACCTCCATTGCGACCAGAGGCACCTTGACCGCATAGTCCTTGCTCAATGACAGTCACTTTTTTGGTTGGTTGTTGCTGTTTGATTTGGATAGCAGTCCATAAACCAGTATAGCCGCCGCCGATGATGCATATATCCGTGTGGTGGTTTTGCGATAGTTTTGGAGAAAGCACAGTGGCTTTCTCCTCATCCAGTGCCTTATCAAACCAAAAGGGTTGGTAGGACATTAAGGACGTTCTCCTCTTGCAACCTTAGCTTCAATTTGCATCAGAACAGGCTCAATATCAGCTAAAGAATTAATCACGTAATGGGCACCTGCTTGATGTAATTGTTGGTATGCTTGACGAGTTAGCTGCAATTTCTCATCATTTGAGCATGCAGCCCACTCTTGTTCAGTTAGGCCGACTGCATTACCACTGAGTGCAACTCCCACTGTCCACATGCCTGCATTTAAGCCTTCAGCGATACCTGGGGCAGAGTCATCCACTTTTACACAGTGAGCAACACGTTTGATACCCAGAGCATTAACGTTTTCTAATGCCATCCATGGGCCTGGGCGAGAGCCTGCAGATAACTCATCACTACCTACACTGTGGTCGGGTTTATAGCCATATTCTGCGGCAGCAACTTCAAGTACGTCCATTACTTGGCGAGGATAGCCTGAGCAACTCCCAATTTTAATACCTTGCGCTTTTAAACGCTCTATGACGGGTAACACACCAGCAATAGGCATAGCACGATCTGCTACTTTAGCTTTTTGTAATGGCATAAAGGTATTATAAATATGATCAATTTGCTCATCGCTCATTGGCGCGCCAAATTGTGCTTGCCACCGTGTGTCTATCTCTGGCAGCTTGCCTAATGTAGCGATATGGTCCCACTTGCCCATTCCCATAGGAATACGTGCTTGAGCGAGTGTAATGTCAAAATTAAATGCGTTTTTAAACGCCTCAACAAAAATAGTGGTTGGTGCAACAGAGCCGTGATCAACAACGGTACCAGCCCAATCTAAGATTAGTGCTTCTAAATGTTTCATATTATTCTCTTATTAAGATGATGGTGATACAGGCAATAGCCTGCGAGATTGATTAAAAGGGGATAAACGCGTTACAAAATAGCCAAGGGACAACATAACGAGCATTGCTGCGACACTCCCTACCCAATAACAAGCATTGATAAAAAAGCTGAGCCAGCTGATCTCTGGCATTACAAAGGTTCGATAAAGTAAAATACCAACCGAGCCTAAATACCCAGCTGAATCGGCTAAATAAATCAAAAAACCAGCATTGGCTGTAGAGCCTACAGCAGAGATCATTCTGTCAAATAAAAAGCAATTGTAGGGGATGTAACTGATGTAGAGACCCGCACCTAGTAGTACCATCCATGCTTTCGGGGTGAGTAGTTGACTTTCAAATGCGAATGTACTGCCGACGAATAAGCATGCGCCAAATAAAATAAAACCATGATTAACATAAAAAGCAGTTTTATTATTTTTGACTAATACCATGGCGCCAAGCGCTATTAATACGATGAGTGCCATGCGTATACCAGCGTATGCAAATATGGCAGGCTCTTGCCCATAGCCGAGGGCTTGCCAAATTTCTGCAGCAAAATTGTCGCGAAAATCGCGAAAGCCAGTAAACAGTAAAAAACTCAAAATTAAACAGCTAATACCGAACCAGTACTGTTTGAAAAATATCCAGCGGGCTTTCGCGTCCATGGGTAAACGCTTTTGACGAGCTTGCTGATCTGCTTGCGTTGGTTCAGGTAGCATGGTGATACATTTTACACTAAGCAATAAAAGTGGTAAGAATAGTGCGCCTGTTGCAGCTGGCATCCACAACTCAGCCACATTGAGGTTGTCTATTAACCATTTACCAACACTACGTACTAAGCCAGACGCTAAGATAAATGTAACACTTAGAATTGCACCAAGAATTTCAGATGTTCGTCTACCTTCTAAAAAGCTAAATACAATGCCCCAAATCATGCCAAGTGATAAGCCGTTAAAAAAAAGCCAGACTACATTCAAACCAACTGGGGTGATGGCAAACAAGATAAGTGACAACTCAGCCGCAGCAATCATGCTTATAATAGCTAAACCACGTTGTTGGTGGCGCATTTCAGCAATCACTTTCACACCGATAAATTTAGCGCAGAGGTAGCCAAATACTTGTGCCAGAATCAGAGCAATTTTAAAACTGACTTGCCAACTAGGATCATCAAACTCAGAATAGCTATTTATAGTAAAAGGCTTGCGAAATGCGTACATGCAAAAATAAGTCATAAACGCAGAGCTTGCTGCAAATAATACAAACCCTAATCCATGTGCACGTTGTAGCCATTGATGTTGCGAAAACATAGTTTATCCTTTTGCGAGACTAGCGCCTCGCATAATACTAAAGGGATCAGAATTGGTAATTAACACCAATCATGCCTCGAACACCGTAATACTCCACTTGTAAGGGGCGACTTTCATCACCTAAGTAATACTTGAGTGGTTCGTTAGTGAGGTTGTTTAATTCAATGTAAATTAGCGCATTTTCGTTAAGCTGATATGACGTAGTAAAATCAACACTGGTGTTATCGCCATAATAGCTATCTGATTTCGGATTGTTGCCATGCTCTTCTATATATTCACCTTTGTAATTAACAGCAATTCGGGCAGCAAAGAAGGTATCGTCGTAATACAAAGTAAAGTTGTATAGGCTGTCAGCTTGGCGTGGAATAGCAACTTTATCGGCACGATTGGGAATGCTCATTTGTGAATCCATAAATGTTGCATTGGCCATCATGCCAAAATTTTCGAGGGTTTTTGTCACAAAACCTAAATCCCGGTTGAATGCCATTTCAATACCTGCTAGCCAAGCACTGTCACCATTCTCCGGGCGGATGATATTTACCCCACTGTTACTGCCAAAGTCGCCAATAGTGCTGCTTTGGAAAATGGGATCGCTTATATCTTTATAGAATAATCCAGCTGAGACTAATCCAACGCGTTCAAAAAAGTGTTCAGCCATAAAATCGATATTATTAGAGTATGTGGGTTCAAGCTCAGGGTTGCCGGTGATTAACTCATTATCGGCTTCTAAATAGGTTGCCCCTGGGGTTAATGAACCAAAGTCAGGACGAGAAAACGAGCGCGTTAACGCAAGACGATAGTTTGTCTGCTCAGTGCTGTGATAGGTTACATGTAGGGCTGGGAGCACTGATAAATAGTCATTTTTAGCACTTGTTGGCACGACACGACTTTCATCTGCAAGATAGATATAACCATCCACGTTAGTGTTTGTTTTCGTAAGGCGTAAGCCGCCAACCATCTCCCATTGCGAGTTTATTATATAGTTTGCCATACCATAGAGTGAAGTATGTTGCTCATTCACATCAAAGTTGCGCCCTAGAGCTCCTCCGTTTTCAATTAATGCTGATTCAGTCTTATCAAGTACAAATTTGCTTTTATTCGTATTCCAAAACTGAGCTAAGTCATCCGTAGAGGCAACTTGAGAGAACTGATTTTGATAGTCGATTGAAAGTTCATTTAAATAATCACTGCGCCCAGGTTGATCTGATAAAGCAAAGTCATTTAAAGTTGGCGCAGGGCCATGGTTGGCTTCATCCCATGCATAAAACTCATCACTGAATCGCGCAACTCGTTCTTTATCGCGATATTTAGCACCCACTTTTACGGTAATATCGGTATCTATTTGCCATTCAAAATCAGTACTTGCAACTATTTTATCTTTTTCTTTTACATATACTTTATACAGCTCTACCCATGAAAGTTTTGTTTGAGCAGGGTTAAATGAAAAGTCGGTGGGCAGGTGGGTACTAATAGCATTCCAGGGATCATTGCCACCATCAATTGTGTTGTAGGCGTAATTTTTACCAGTGTTTCTATCCTCTAAACCCTGATAACCGACATTTTTTTGATCAAAGCGAACAACAAAATAACTGTTATCTTCACCGTTTGGTGTATTGCCATAGCGAAATTCATTTTCGTAACTAGAAAGCTTCCAGTTAAGCGTTTTATCGTAGCCAAAATAATGTTCTCCAGCTAGCTCAAAACCGGTCATTTCGGTGATTAATTCATTGCGAATATGTTGTACTTCAGCGCGGTCTTTATCGAAGCGCATACGGTGTTTATAGTGAGTTTCATCATCAATTAAAGTGCCATACATTGCGGTTGCACTGAGTGTGCCCTGATCTAATTGATATTCAACAGCGCCATTTAGACCATATGTTTCACGGGTGCCTGTATAATCGCGCAGTTCAAGACGATAGATCCCGATGCCATCATTACCTCGGCGAGGCTCAAAGTTATCTGTTGCCCAATCACGTTGCCACGCGGTGGCATTGATTAAAAAGCCTAATTTATTGTCAAGTAAACGATCGCCATAAAGCACGTTAGCTGAATAGTTAGTCCCCCCAGCAAGTTCATTTTGACCAATAGCGAAATTAGTATTAAATACAAAATCATCAGGGGCCTTTTTAGTTATGAAGTTTACATTACCGCCAATGGCATCGCCTTCCATGTCTGGGGTTAATGCTTTAGATACTTCAACATACTCAATCAGCTCACTGGGAAAAAAGTCAAAAGCTGTGGCTCGGCTGGTGGTTTCCTCTTCTGCTGTTGGTAGTCTGTCGCCATTTATACTTGCTGAACTCCATTGTGCTGGTAAACCACGAACTGCAACAAAGCGGCCTTCACCTTGGTCTCGCTCTATTGAGACACCAGGAATGCGTTGTACAGCTTCAGCAGCATTTCGGTCGGGGAGTTTACCAATACCATCTGCAGAGATTATATTTTTTATACTCTTGGCGTTTTTTTGATTGTTTGCTGCTGCCATCTCGCCGCGCTGAATTTGCCCTACGGCAATTATCTCTTCAATGGTGTCATTGTTAGCTGCAAATAGTGTGATTGGTTGTATTTTTTTCACTTCACCATCGCCAATGGTTAGGTCAATAAAGTATGGTTGATAGCCTAAATAAGTAATTTTTAGTTTGTAATTTCCTGCATCAAGTTTTGGTAGTTCGAATTGCCCTTGATAATCAGTGACAGCAGTTTTATCGGTCCCGACAATGGCAATTAATGCGCCAGGTAATAGTGATTGATTGTCTTTAACTGAGCCTACAAAAACGGCATTTTGGGCTACGGCATTTTGGTTAACAAATAACGTACTGGTGCACAGTAAGATAGCTGTTGCTATTGCATTTTTTTTCATCATTAGTTTTACCTTAAGTTTAATCCTGGTCTAGACCAGCTGTGATAAAGGTAATAATAGAGGCTAATGTTTACAATTACGTGACAGAATTATTTTTTTATTGTAGAAGTTTTTTGTCATTCTTTATTAGGCATAAAAAAACCCAGCACGTGGCTGGGCTTTGACTTAACGAATTATATTAGTGCTTTTGTTGCATGCGGCTCATTTCTGTATGGCAGCTTTGCATTGTCAATAACACTTTAGATAATGCCGCTTCACAGTCATGTGGCTGTGGCTTTTTCATAGCGGCTTTAATTTCTGCAAGTGTTTTATCTTCCACTTCTTCAAGCTCTTTAACGTAGGTTTGGTCGTTATCTGAGCTAAATTTAGTGATAAGCGTGGTATACGCGCGGCGAGCTTCAACAGCAAAAGAAGAGCCATCTTCACGCTCTCCTTGCTCATTGATTGCATAAGGCTGAAGGTTTTCAACACTCACTTTACGGGCATCTATCATACGTTGGAAAAGTGCGCCAATTGCTGGATCTTGAACTTTCTGTTGGGCTTTTTCATAAAAGTCGATGCCGCTGTTCATTACTTGGATAATGTCAGTGATATGATTAACGTCTTGTCCTTGATGGGTATTCATAATTATGACCTCTTTAAGTTTAATGAAATTCACATTAAGCAAAGCAAGTCATGTTCCAGTATAAAAAATAATTATAACTAGTTGTATTTTATGTGGTAAAGAAAGCTAGCGGGAACTGGAATGCTTATTAAGCTAAGCTCAGTAAGCAAATTTTACACAGACTATGTAAGAGTGTTATTTTAACTCATCAGCAACTTCGGCTACTTTTTGGCGTAACCAAATATGACTGGCATCTCTGTGAAGTAATGGGCTCCAAATCATATCTAACTCAAATGGTGGTATAGGGAAGGGAGGCTCCAGAATTTGCAAACCAGGATCATCTAAATAAATATTAGCGGCTTTTGAAGGGAGTGTCGCAATCAGGTTCTTCTCTTTCGCTAGATGTATTGCAACGTGGTAATTACGGGTGAATGTGGCAATATTTCGGTGTTTACCAAAGTGGGCGAGCGCTTCATCAACCCAGCCAAGTTTTTGTACGTCTTTAGGATCCATACCAACCCCGACACCAAAACCTGTTTTACTTACCCAAATATGCCGAGCTTTTAAATAACTATCGAGGCTAAAATTTTCAATGATCGGGTTGTCAGCTTTTACTAAACAACAAAAGCTATCTTTCCAAATACGTTTGTGATGAAACGACTGCGGTAGGTTTTCGAAACGATTTATTGCCATATCAACTTTACCGTTTTCTACATCATGAAAAGTAACATCACTTGGAGTGAGAATATCGAGTGTGGTATCCGGCGCTTCATCGTGTAATTTACTCAGTAGCTTAGGTGCTAAGGTGCTGGCAGCATAGTCACTGGCCATAATCCTAAATACCCGTTTGCTTTGGCTGGCCTCAAATTCACGGTTTGGTGCAAGCGTTTCTTCTAATGTCATTAAGATGCCACGGATCACCGGCTGCAATTCAATAGCTCGTTCAGTGGGCACCATACCATCACTGGTGCGTACTAAGATCGGATCGTTAAACAGGTTACGTAAACGTTTTAAACCATTACTCATTGCCGGCTGTGTAATGCTAAGCTGGTTTGCGGCGCGAGTAACATTACATTCGCGTAATAATGTGTCGAGATAAACGAGTAAGTTTAAATCTATTTTACTGATATTCATTGTGTGTCCTTTCGTCTACCATTGATGGATAAAACGCTGCGCTGCTGGATAAGGGTAGATATGGCTAACGACCCCTGCTTTTATATTTCGTTGCGCTTGCTGCCAAAATGCGACGTCTAATAGTTCTGGATGTGTTTGGCTGAAAACTGCTTTGTATTGCGGGTTCGGCATTACAAAAGTGCATAACTGCTCTGGAAATACATCTTGTGGTGCCACAGAGTAACTTTGCTCATTGGTTAAGTAGTCATCATAACTTTTGGCTTTAGGCAGTGCTCTAAAGTTCATGTCTGTTAAATATTGCACTTCATCATAATCATAAAAAATAATGCGTTTGTGTTTACTGACACCAAAGTTTTTAAGCAACATATCGCCTGGGAAAATATTAACGGCGATCATTTCCTTGAGTGCTTGGCCATATTCTGCAATGGCAACAGCGGCATCTTCAGTATTAGCTTTTTCTAAATATAAATTCAGTGGCGTCATGCGTCGCTCAATATACATATGTTTGATGATCAGTAAGTCGCCTTCGATGATCATTGATGAACCAATAGTTTGTTTAAGCTGTGCAAGCAATGTAGCGTTAAAACGCGCAACAGGGAATACGACGTTAGAATACTCTATGGTATCTGCCATACGACCAACCCGATCATGGCTTTTAACTAATTGGTAGCGTTTGAGAACGGTATCGCGGCCAAATGGTTTACTTTCACCAAATTTGTCTTTAATTATTTTAAATACATAATCAAATGAAGGTAGGGTAAATACCATCATCACCATGCCCGGTGTGCCAGGGGCAATCACAAAATCATCACTGGAGCGTTGTAAATGGGTTAAAAACTCGCGATAGAACTCGGTTTTACCTTGTTTATGAAAGCCAATGGCATTGTAAAGCTCTGCTAAGGTTTTGTTGGGCATTAGTTGGTTTAAAAACCGAACTAATGCGGAAGGAGCGTGGGTTTCAACCATAAAATAAGCACGAGCAAAGCCAAAAATAACCCGCATTTGCGATGAGTTAGTCAGTAAAGCATCGAGATACAGACCTTGCTCTTGATGATGTAACACCGCAATAATAAATGGCTGCACACCACTTTGTGATACTACACGGCCGACAATATAGGCTGCTTTGTTGCGATAAAACGGCGTTTGTAATATGTCAAAGCGCATTTGCCACGCACGGTGATGGGTGTCGGGTGCTTGTTTATAAAACGCTTTTACTAAAAGTCGTATATCGCGCTCTAAATTAACAAAATCGGCTTTAAAATCAAATTGATTAATTATTTTACGGATAGTGGGCTTTAAGCCGTCTACAACAGGAAAGTAGCTGCGGTATTCTGCTTCTACAGGAAGCGCAGGAGCATCTGCCAAGGTGGCTTTTACAAAAATAAAATCATTATTAAAATAACGTCGATGAAATAAGCGGCAAAACACAGAGTTATAAAATGTTTCGGCTAATTCTGCTTGTGGATGAAACGTTAAAAAGTGCTGGTAGATTTGTTTTGTTTGCAGCCAGAGTGATTCATCCAATTGATTGGCTAATTGCTGATTTTGTAGTTGTTGGGTGGTTTCGTTAACCCGATCATCGTAATAAGTGATCCGCAAGCGACTAATGTCGTGCATTTTTGTCCAGTTTTTATTTGCAAATGCCAGAGGTGCTTGTGCGGTGATCTGCTGAAATAATTTATAATGCTTTTTAAAGCCATTTAAAATTAGCTCGGCAATGTTTTGTGGTTGCATGAACGGGTACTCCAAAATGACCTGTAGAGTATATGCTCTACACATGTTAAGAGTATGCTAAATATTGGTAAAACCCAATAGTTTATTCATAACGTTTCAGTTTTTTTTCGAGTGCGGAGAGCTGTTTGTTGGTCGTTTTGGTGTTTTTGGCAAACGTTTTATTGATCACTTTTACCTGCTTTTTTATCTCTTTGCTAAGCTTTTTTTTATCATCATCACTCATTAAACGATTTAGCCGTTGCAGTTGCTCGTATTCAGCGCGGTCACGGTCGCGACTCAAAATGGCGAGTTTATATTTAACGCTGCGTATCTCAGCGTTGAGATTACGAATAATTTGTTCACGCTCAAGGAAATTAAGCGCTTTGACATGATTTACAGTAGCCGGAGTGACGTTGGGCGACACTGCTATTTTATGTTGCGTTGCCTGCCCGCCACAGGGAAATTGGCTAAATGTAGTGCCTCTGTCGGTTACGCACTTGTAATATTGATCTGCGGAAGCCGCCGGATTAGCAACAAATAGCAAACTAATAAAAATAACGAAAAGAGTACACAGTTTCATTACGCTAGCCTTCCCTAGTTAGGGCATAATCATATATGAAAACTATAACCTAACTTGGGTAAATTGCCAGTAGCAGTTATTCGGTAAAAGTTTTTAGCTTTTTAATGCTTTGTGCTAAAAACGGAATATCTAAACCTTGCTCTATTGAAAAGCCTTGTGCAGCAGAGATATTTTTATAATTACCATCAGAATCAATTAATGTAATACGGTCTTTCTTATAGGCAATAAATACGCCTTGCGAATAATTAACGCCCATATCGCCTTTTTTGTTATACAAATTAACGCCTAGCATGCTTTGCTTTGCGATATCAGCACAATTTAAATATTGGCCAACGCTTGTGGCAATTAAATCGCTTGGTTGGATCAAGCCTTCAGTACGGGTTACTTTTCTATCCGTGCTGTATAAAGATGAAGCACTCACAATACCGTGATCAACATCGGCTAAACTAAATGCAAATACTTGATTGACTCCCTCACGAAGCGCAGTGTTTTCATCGGCGTTAATGATACGAATTGCTGCATCACCCGCTGTTGTACTATTGATATAGTTAAAATCATCAAAGCCACTGACACTAATACTACGGCGATTACTTTGCCACACCGGCAATGTTTGCTCTGTCATTAAGGCTGGCTTGTAGTATGCAGGTAAACCGTAAATCAAGCTAAATAGCACATCTTGATGATGAACGGGTTGTAAAAGCTGCTCGGTTTTATTTAAATTTTTGTGCTGTTTAGCAAAATTAGTTAACGCAGGCGCAGAGCTAAACACTAAAATATCGACTGTCGCAGCAGTAAATTCTTCACAGCGAGCAATTGGTGTTGGAGCCGTGTAATCTACATTTTGTGTATTAACCTTTACGTTATGTGCTTGCTCGTAGCTTTCAATATCAAGTAAATCATTTTTTGCCAATAAACTTTTTGCTGTCGTTGGGTAGGACAAGGGTAAGACATTATCTTGCTTAGTAATATCAAACTTCAAATTTGCATCAGCCCAAATATGAATACTGTGACTCATCGCAAAACAGACTAATAACAATGAGCTGGCGTAACGAGCAAATTTATATTGTTTTAAGCGGGCTAAATGGTGCCATGTATAGTTACTTGCTAATAATTGAAATGCAAAAATAAGCATCACAATTCCGCCAGCGAGCAGGGTTGTCAGCGCTGGAGAGCTGGTTAAACGATGCCATAATAAGGTAATAATTTCAGGTAATGCAGAGCTACTTAAATGGTAGCCTAAATTAAAATACACATAGGCATCAAGCGTCAGTAGTGATGCACCACAGGTGGCAAGTATTGCTGCCATACCGCGGATATGACGTGGGTAAGGAAATATTAAACTTAGCGGAAATACCGTCAGCACAAAGGCAATAAAGGTAATAAAACTAGTGTGGCTAAGCCATGTCACTAGCATATAAAGCATACCCATAAAGCTGGTGGGAGGAGAGTCAGCAAATAAGTAACTTAAACTTATAAGCAACACTAAGCCGATATTGGCAAAAGTAAACAAATGCCCCCAACTTAATAATTGACTCGCTTTAGACGAAAACTGATTGTGCTGCGATAAATTCATAAAGTCTATTTAACCGATTGCGCAAGTGCTTTGGCAAAATTGTCTGCAACCGCTTGTCTTTTCCCTGTTGGTACATGCTCTTTTAAGATATGCGTGATAGAATTTCCTAAACACATAAGACTTAAATCAACCGGCGCATTGTGCTTAGTTAACACATCAATGAGCTGATCGACGATTTGTTCTACTTCATCATTAGAATATTTTGATAAGATTGGCATCAGTTGGTTCAATAAAAGAGTTATATTCCCACATTTTAACACCAGAGGCGTGAAAAACAAAGATGGCAATAGATGTTAAAAAGTTAGTCGTTCATTATGTAGACAAAAAAGACGACGATACGCAAATTCATTTGCGCAATGACGAAATGGCAGTGAATGATAAAGTCGCTGTATTCATCGAGCAACTTCATCACGCATACAACGGCAAACCAGGTAAAGGGTACTGTGCTTTTAGTGGTGATAAAAACTCTGTAGTTGCATCAGCCATGCAAAGTTACCGCAATAGCGAGCTTGGCTTTTGGCACATGACAGAGCAAGCTTCAGCTGTACTTAAAGAGGAACTTGATAAGTACGCGTTTAACGAAACTGGCTATTTAGTATTTTGTCATTATCAATACGTAGCAACCGATTATATGCTGATTGCAATGATCAACATCAAAGAGCATTACTCTATTACCTCTGAGCTTGATTTAGCCTCGTCACGCCATTTAGATATTTCCCGCATGCAACTAGCTGCACGCATCGATTTAACTGCGTGGGACACCCAAGCAGAAGACAATCGTTATATCTCATTTATTAAAGGCCGAGCAGGGCGCAAAGTCGCCGACTTTTTCTTAGACTTTTTAGGTTGCGAAGAAGGCATCGATCCTAAACAGCAAAGCCAAGTAATGCTCAATGCAGTTGAAGATTATTTATCAGAGCAACAATTTGATAAATCTGAAAAAGACGATCTGCGTAAACAAGTATTTGATTACTGTAATGACTGCGTTACTACTGGTGAAGATGCTAACGTCAGCGAGTTATCAGCAACGCTCACCAAAGGTGACGACAACCCATTTGAAAGCTTTTGCAAAGAGCAAAGCTATGATTTAGAAGAGTCATTCCCGGTCGATAAAAAAACTGTTACCAGTATGGTTAAATTCTCTGGCCTTGGCGGCGGCGTGAGCATCAGTTTTGAGCGCAAACACTTAGGCGAACGGGTAATGTACAATGAGGCCACTGATACGTTAGTTATTAAAGGTATACCGCCGAACCTTAAAGACCAATTGCAACGGTTTATGGAAAGTGAAGACTAGCGCTTTAAGCCATAAGCGGTAAGTTTTAAGCAGATTTGAGTTAGTTGAAAGCGTGGTGTTTACACCGCGCTTTTTTTTGTGTGTTTGCCGAAGCATAGTTACAGTCGATACTAAATTAATTAAATTGTCTGAAAAAACACCGCGAATAAGATTATTACTCTAGCTTTTAATACAATAAATAATTGAACAAAAATAGTAACTTGGCTATGGTTCATTAATAAAAGTGAATTTAAAATGAGTTTATCTACAGGTTTAGTCGTTAAGGAGGAAAAGTCAAATTTGGATTGATGCTTTGCTATTTTTTTGTCACGGCAAGTGTGTTTGCCAAGCCTAGTTTTATTAAGGTTAATGGCTATGATGTTGAGTACGAAATCGCGGGGAGTGGCAAGCATACTGTATTTTTAGAGGCTGGTGGCTCTGCGGGGTTGTCTGATTGGGAGCCGGTTTTTGAAAAGTTTGCAAAGGAAGCCCGCATCATTCGTTATTCAAGAATTGGTAACGGCGGTTCTACGCAATTGAGAAAAAACTACAGCTTGGAAGAGTATGCAAACGAAGCTCTCATGCTATTTGAAGGGTTACACGTTGAAAAACCAATCGTCTATATTGCTCATTCATATGGTGCTTATATCGCAAGACGATTCGCTGCAACTTACCTTGAGTGGGTTTCAGCCCTCATGCTGATTGAGCCTGCTTCGGAGCATGATGTTGATATCATGCGCCAAATTGATCTTGCCAAAGCTGAGCAAGAAATAGCACAAGTGAAACTGGATGATATGGCTAATGGTATATCCAACCAGTATCTGGATTTTTGGTCGAAAAGACCATTGCCAGATTATCCACAGATCCCAGATATTTCAGTAACCGTCATTGCATCCGTGAAAAAGTATAAAAATCCGCCATTACTCTTTTTTACCGATGAAAGCCGAAAATGTTGGGCGAATTGCATTCCGCTTGGGCTGAGTCTTTTCCACAAGGCAAAGCTGTATTAACAGATAAGAGCTATCATTACCCTCAAAATGATGAACCAGATAGGGTGGTGCAATAAGTAATCGAACTGTTAGGCAGAATTAAAGACTAACTTTGATCCATGAGTAAACATTAATTTAAAACAATGAATTATGAGTATTGAGTTACTTCAGACAATGTAATGGTCATAGTTATATTTGGCGCAAAGCTTTGAAAAATTAACGCCTATAAATTCGTTTTACCTAAAACTGGCCAGGTGTATTCGGTTAGTTTTGATAAAAATGAAGGGATAATTGAGGTTCAGGGGTTTCGAATTGAAATGGCAGAAGTGTCTTGCCATAGTTTGGTAGAGTTTGGGAGTAATAGGCTCTATTTATTGTAAATTCACTTAATGAGCGCATATTACCTGACTGATTTGCCATGGGTTCTGATCAGATAAAAATAGGGTATTAAAATGGAAGTTTTAGAATTTCGTCAACGACTACAAACTATACTTGTAAACGAACTAAAAATGTGGAGACATCGGCTGTGCAATCAAACAATGTTAGTTTTCGATTTTGGATGTTTTGCATGGCATGGCTATTTTGAATTGAGCTTTTTAACGAACGATGAACCAGAGATGGAAATGTTTTCACGAGACGTAGACTTTATGGCACAGTGGAGACTATACGATTTCACATCTACGTACCTCTCCAAGTGGCCTCAAGCTACTGAACTGGCAATTGAAATGCAACAAAGTTATGAGTCTGCAAGCGAGCCATCTGCTAAAGCAGACGAATTCTTTCTGCATGTGCTGCTGTAGTTAAATCTAGAGAAGTCAAAGAAGTGTTGGCAACATACTCGCTAGCGAACGATTTTGAAATGCGCGTGTTAAATTCAGATGATACTTCAAATAAGAACTATTGTAACTTTAATACCTAAGAAGGTCCTGTATAATCCTTCTAAGGTTGTTATACCAAAGAGTAGGATGCTATGAGGATCACTGAGCACGCTAGAGTGCTAAAAATTGCTAAGCTCAATTTGACGAGTGGCTTAATGAAGCTCACTCTAGGCGGTTTTGTGCACGAAGACCTTGAGTTTAGGTGCAATAAACCAAAGTATTATCTTGAACCAGACGGGTTTTCATCACCTGGTTTAGACGTAATTCCGCTGTGGGAATCAGACGACATGATAACAGGTTTTTATTTTGAGGGAGCGACGCCTGTTTTCATCGTATATTACATCGATAGCCCAAGTGCAGTTAGAGAAATTGGCCGCAGTGTCGACGAGCTGATTAATTATCTTGTAGACGAATATGCAGAGAATGAAGAACAAGTGCGAAATGTGTTATCAAACTAAATATTGCATAAAATCGACATCTCGGTTACCACTTTTGTGCTGTTTTGTTGTTTAAAGCTACCACGTTTGATAGGTATTTATAAGTCAGGAAAATACAATGCAAATTGAAGAAGTCATAGCACTATTAAAAGAAAAGAATGAACCGGTCCCAAAGCCTTTACTATTACCAACGGAAGACGAAGTGTCTTGTGCTGAAAAAGACTTATCTTTTAAATTTCCAGCTCAATATCGCAAGTTTATGCTTGAAGCTAGTTGCGTTACTTTCGGTGTAAGAGAGCCAGGTTTAGTACTACCAGATTTACAACCGTATTGTTGCCTAAGAAGAATGACAAAAGATGGTCGTCAATCTGGAGTTCCTAAGGATTTTATTGTTTTCTGCGAAGAGAATGGAAATTATTTCACCATAAATGAAAAAGGTAATATTGGATACTACGATCATGATGATCTTACACACAATCTACACAATGGTGATTTCAAAGATTGGGTGATAGAAAATTGGTTAGAGTTAGAGTAAGTGCCTGCTGCCGTTTTAGCGTTTCATATTTTTTGCTCATGATTTTTGTGCACAAAAGCACTTGGCCAAAATCAAAGTTCAAGTATTTGAATGCTAACGTTGGGTGCTGAATTTAAATATGAAAATTATACTGCTTCCTGGCCTTGACGGGACTGGCCGTCTGTTTGCTAAATTGACAAAAAACTTGCCTGAAAATATAAATACTGAAGTGATCTCATATGAATCACTTGAAGGCGTAACTTATGCTAAACAAGCGGCAGAAATAGCAAAGCGTTTTAAAGATACTGATATTTATATTGTCGCGGAGTCTTATTCTGGGCCGGTGGCTTATGAGCTTTATAAGCTACTTGGCAGTCGTGTGAAAGGCATCGTATTTTTGGCCAGCTTTATCTCAGCGCCTTCTTTGTTATCTAAGTTGGCAGGCTTTTTACCCGTTAGCTTACTGTCAGCAAATTATTTAAGTAAAAAGCTACTTTATCTGTTTGGTTTTAGTTTAACGGGTAGCCAAACGTTGGTTTATCCCGTATTTGCTTCGCTGCAAACAGCGAATAAACGTAAACTCAAATTAAGATTAGGCAACATAGCTGGCCTTTCAAAACAACAGTGCGAGTTAGATTGCCCAGTGACTTATATTCGCCCTAGTAGAGATTTACTGGTAAGCGCGAGTGCGGTGAAGTACTTAGCGTCAATGTGTTCCAGCTTCAGCCAAGTTGAGATTGAAGGCGGACATTTTATAGCGCAATCAAACCCTGTAGCATGTGCTAAGGTTATTTGTGATACATTCAACGTAGCATCGGCGTTGATAAAATTGAACTTAAAGGAAGATTATAATGGACAGTACATCTCATAAAACAAAAGGCCATTGTCGTTGTGGACAGGTAAAGTTTGAAGTTAGCGCAAAGCCAATGATCACTATGGCTTGTCATTGCACTGGCTGTCAGAAAATGACGTCTAGCGCATTTAGCTTAAGCTCATTATTTCAGCGAGCTGCCTTTTCTATTACATCTGGAGCGCCTGTTATTGGCGGGCTGCATGACAGTAGTACGCAGCACTTTTTTTGTGGACATTGTATGAGCTGGTTATTTACCCACCTAGAAGGTTTGGATGATTTTGTAAATGTTCGCTCAACAATGCTAGATGACTCTCGCACCTACAAACCATTCATTGAAACTTACACGGATGAAAAACTTGAGTGGGCGAGTACGGGGGCAAAGCACAGTTTTTGTAAGTTTCCACCGCAGGAAAAGTTTCCTGAATTGCTGCATGAGTATGCGCAAAAACAAGGATAAATATAGCATTACCCTTCATGCGCTTTTTATAAATAACAAGTGCAATGTGCTGTTTGTTTTCCATCACTATTTATCTAGTATCTCTGCTTAGGCTAGTCTGCTTTAGCTAGAACCTAGTAAATCGTTCTCTTTAACCTTATAACTGCTATTAAAAAAGCCGCGTTAATTTTCATTAACGCGGCTTTTTAGTGTGCTTTTAAGCTAAACCAAAAGTGTTAGTCAACACTCATGGTTTTAGTCATTGCAGCATTCGCGCGACCAGCTGGTTTGATAGAACCGGCACGTAAGCCGCTATCTGGAATAGCGTCACGTTTGTCGTGTGCCATCGCTTTTGGCGTATGGGCGACTTCGCTATCTGCAACGGCAGTAGGTTGTGCCATTGGCGCACTTGCTTTACCTGAAGTGATCACTGTTTTAGTGTGTGCTACAGGTTTTGCAGTAGGCTTAGTCTCTGCCATTGGTGCTTCCTCAACAACCACTTCTGGAGTAGGTTCAGCAGCAACAGGCGCTTGTTCAACCACTTCTTCAGTTGCTTCAGCAGCAACAGGCGCTTGTTCAACCACTTCTTCAGTTGGTTCAGCAGCAACAGGCGCTTGTTCAACGACTTCTTCAGTTGGTTCTACAGCAACTGGTGCTTGTTCAACCACTTCTGGAGTTGGTTCAGCAGCAACAGGCGCTTGTTCAACGACTTCTTCAGTTGGTTCAGCAGCAACAGGCGCTTGTTCAACCACTTCTTCAGTTGCTTCAGCAGCAACAGGCGCTTGTTCAACCACTTCTTCAGTTGCTTCAGCAGCAACAGGCGCTTGTTCAACCACTTCTTCAGTTGCTTCAGCAGCAACAGGCGCTTGTTCAACCACTTCTTCAGTAGGTTCAGCAGCAACTGGTGCTTGTTCAACCACTTCTTCAGTAGGTTCTGCAGCAACTGGCGCTTGTTCAACCACTTCTTCAGTTGCTTCAGCAGCAACAGGCGCTTGTTCAACCACTTCTGGAGTAGGTTCTGCAGCAACGGCAGGTTTTTCTTCAACTACTTCTGCAGCTTGCTTATTTTGCTTGGCTTTTAACTCAGCTTCATATTCAGCAGCGGCTTGATCTGCAACTGGAATAAATGCTGGTGGTTGTGTACCTTGCGTTGGCGTAGCTTCTTCACCCTCAGGGCGACGACGGCGTTGCCCAGCAGCACGTAAATGACGTGGAGAACGGCGTGAACGCGTACGCGTTTGGCCTTGCTCTTCATCAGTCGATGTTACTGTCTCTTGCTCGTTTGGTGCCGTCTGTTCAGCTTTTTGCTCAGGCGCTTCAACAGCCGTTGTTTCAACAGCAGTAGCCTCAACCGGTGCTTTAACTTCTTCAGTTTGAGTTACAACTGGCTTAGCCGGCTTGTCATCAACAACAGGCGTAGCTTGTTGCTCTGCGTCATTGTTGGTTGTAGCCGGTTGTGCATTTTCATCTTGCAGGCGAACTTTTTTACGTAAGTTACGGCGCTGACGACGAACCTTAGGTTTTTGCTCCGTTGCTTCAACAACGACATCTTGGCTTGGTGCAACGTCTTTTACGTCAGCTTTTGCTTCGGTTTTTTCTGCTACTACTTTGCTGTCATCGTTACGGTTATCGTTACGCTTACGTGAGTTAGGATTGCGACGACGTTTGTTACGGTTATCGTTTCTTTCCTGTTGCTCGTTGTTTTGCGTGTTTCCAACTGCTGGCGTTTCTTCAGCTACGCTCTCTGTACGCTCGCTTTGCGGTTTAGTGCGTGAATTATTGTTACGACGACGTTGGTTATTACGACGACGTGTATCACCGTCATTGTTACGACGTGGATTATTACGAGATTCACTCGCTGTTTTTTGCTGCTGTTGCTCTTTACTTTCTGTTTGCTCAGCAGGCGTTGCAAATAAAGCCTTAAACCAATTGCTGATAGTAGTAAATAAACTTACCTGCGGCTGGGCTGCAACACTTTGTGGTGCCGCTGCTGGGGCTGCTTGAGCCTGAGCTTGTGGAGCTTGTGGAGCTGGTGTTGATGGCATAACTACGCCTTTTAACACCGGCTCTTCACGTACCGCGACCGTTGGTGTTTTTGATGTTTCATACACTTCTTGTTCAGGTAATGTGATTTGCTCGTAGCTTGCTGCTTCAATTGTTTCATCTTTACGCAAACGCATTACTTCATAATGTGGTGTATCCATATGTTGATTTGGAATGATCACCACATCACAGTTGTGACGTTTTTCGATGCGATGCACGCTACGGCGTTGCTCATTTAACAGATATGAGGCAACCGCTACAGGTACTTGGGCATTAACTTGTGAGGTATTGTCTTTAATCGCTTCTTCTTCGATTAAACGCAGGATTGACAATGCAATCGACTCGTTTGAACGAATAGTACCTTGACCACTACAACGTGGGCATGGGCCTTGGCTCGCTTCACCTAATGAAGGGCGTAGGCGCTGACGCGACATTTCAAGTAAGCCAAAACGCGAAATTTTACCAATTTGTACACGGGCACGATCTGGACGAACAGCATCTTTTAAGCGATTTTCTACTTCACGTTGATGGCGCGGTGGTGTCATATCAATGAAGTCGATAACGATTAAGCCACCTAAGTCGCGTAAACGTAATTGGCGAGCAATTTCGTCTGCAGCTTCTAAGTTGGTATTAAGCGCAGTTTCTTCGATATCGCCGCCTTTAGTGGCTTTAGATGAGTTGATATCGATAGAAGTAAGTGCTTCAGTTGGGTCAATAACAATTGAACCACCAGAAGGTAAGCGTACTTCACGTTGAAACGCAGACTCAATTTGGCTTTCGATTTGATAATGAGTAAAAAGAGGCACTTCACCTTGATAAAGTTTTACACGGCTCATGAAGTCAGGGCGAAAACGCTCAATGTGCGCTTTAGCTTCTTCAAATACACGGGCTTTATCAATTAGGATCTCACCTATGTCACGGCGTAAATAATCGCGAATCGCACGGAAAATCACGTTGCTTTCTTGATGAATTAAGAACGGTGCTTTACCGCCATCAGAGGCTTGCTGAATCGCATCCCAATGAACAAGCAGCGCTTTTAAATCGTAGTTTAGTTCTTCAAACGATTTACCAACACCGGCAGTACGCACGATTAAACCCATGCCTTTAGGCAGTTCTAAACGACTTAAAGCTTCTTTAAGTTCAGTGCGTTCATCACCTTCGATGCGACGAGAAATACCGCCAGCACGAGGATTATTAGGCATTAAGACTAAGTAGCTACCTGCAACACTAATAAAAGTGGTGAGGGCTGCGCCTTTTTGGCCGCGTTCTTCTTTGTCTACTTGGACAATAACTTCTTGACCTTCTTTGATCACGTCACGAATATTCGGACGACCATGGAAAGTATAACCTTGTGGGAAGTAAGTACGGGCTATTTCTTTTAAAGGAAGGAATCCGTGACGATCAGCGCCGTAATCAACAAAGGCGGCTTCTAATGACGGTTCTATACGAGTGATTTTGCCTTTATAAATATTGGCTTTTTTTTGTTCGTGACCCGGGCTTTCGATATCTAAATCATACAGGCGCTGGCCATCAACCAGTGCTACGCGCATTTCTTCTTGCTGCGTCGCATTGATTAGCATACGTTTCATATTGTTACTCTACTGTGTTATGTCTCTGACATGACGAAACTTTTCGCCTGTTCAGTTGCTCCCATCGCTTCTTTTTGTACAATCTCACGACTGGGTCTGTGGGGGAGCTTGGTACTGTATCCGTACTCTAAGTATCTTTATGGTGCTGGCTGACAATAACGTGTTGTCACGTTATTAAATTCTATTATGGTGCCAAAACTATCGGCTGTTTTTTTACAGTGACGTATTCGAGTTCTGTCCAGAGTCGACCATTAATTAAATTAACTTGTACGGTTACAACACATCTGCTGAACGGCGTATTGTACGCCGTCACGATCAGACAAATTATCTGTTCAAATTGCTTTTTTCATCAACATTAAATAACACTTCATGCTCAAACTTAACTGGCGATATATTACACGCATCGGAGTTAATTGAAGGCACGTGTAAACTGGGTATGTATAAAAGCTTTGGAAAACTTATCTCGGATCTGTATGATCAATTACCCAGAATGTGCATCACGAATGTTTTAATGTGTTAAAAAGCACCGTTGTTATTTGCAAATATATATTTGCGACGGTGATTATCCCATTATTATAACTGTGTTAGCAACTAAAATTATTTTACTTAAATCAGTGATTAGGCAATGTCAGAAAAAACCGGCTTACAAGTATCTTTCGTCACGATTACCGAAGACCATTTAGGTCAACGGATTGATAACTTTCTTATTACTCATTTAAAAGGGGTGCCTAAAAGCGCTGTGTATCGAATTCTTCGCAAAGGGGAAGTGCGGGTTAATAAAAAACGCATCAAACCTGTGTATAAATTACAACTCGATGACATCGTTCGTATTCCACCAATACAAATAGCTGAACGTGAAGAGTTTGTGCCTAAAAACCTTGATGTAGTAACCAAACTTGAAGAGGCTATTTTATTTGAAGATAAATACCTTATCGTCATTAACAAACCATCAGGCATGGCTGTGCATGGCGGCAGTGGGCTCAGTTATGGTTTAATTGAAGCATTGCGCGTATTGCGCCCAGATGAGCGCAGTTTAGAGCTTGTACATCGTTTAGACCGTGATACATCAGGCTGTTTGTTAATCTCGAAACGTCGTTCAGTGTTGACCAGCTTGCATGAACAGTTACGTGAAAAAACCATGGAAAAGAATTACTGGGCATTGGTTGATGGGCAATGGGATTCTAAAACTAAAAATGTCACCGAAGGGCTGCGTAAAAACACCCTACAATCAGGTGAACGAGTAGTACGTGTGGATAACGTTGAAGGTAAACCTTCACATACTCGTTTTAAAGTACTGGAGCGCTTTGCTGAATGTTCGTTAGTGCAGGCATCACCAGTAACAGGTCGTACTCACCAAATTCGTGTGCATACACAATGTAAAGGTCATGCAATTGCTTGTGATGATAAGTATGGCAACCAAGCATTTGATGCGGCGATGCGTAAAGTGGGATTAGGGCGATTATTTTTACATGCGCACGATTTGAGTTTTTATCATCCAAAAAATGAAACTACTATGCGAGTAGAAGCGCCGCTTGATAAAGCGCTGGCTAATTGTATTAAAACGTTACGTGCCGCAAAACCGTGAAACCCTATAAATTAGTTATATTTGATTGGGATGGCACGGTGATGGATTCAGTGGCTAAAATAGTTAACTGCATGCATCAATCTGCGAGAGTCTGTGGTGTAGTTTGCCCCAGTGACGAGGCGGTTAAAAATATCATTGGTTTATCACTTGAGCAGGCCGTGACGGTGTTATTTCCTCAGCAGAGCCATTTACACGCTGATTTAATCGCCGGTTATAAGCATCAGTATAAACATCTTGATAACACGCCTACACCCTTATTTGCTGATGTAGAACAGACTTTAGCGGCATTAAAAAACCGTGGCGTATTATTAGCTGTTGCTACCGGCAAAAGCCGAGTCGGCCTTGAACGCTTGCTGGATGAAACACAGTTACGGGATTACTTTGTAGCGACCCGCACCAGTGATGATGCATTGTCAAAACCAGCTCCTGATATGTTGTTGCAACTGCTCGATGAACTCAATATTAGCCATGATGATGCGCTGATGATTGGCGACACCAAAATAGATATGGCGATGGCAAAAGCGGCCAATATTGACCGTTTAGGTGTAACTATGGGGGTGCATAACGCCCAGCAGCTAAACGAGTTTACACCGATTGCGACAGTTGATTCGTATCAGCAACTAGCTGCGCGTTTAGTTTAAGTCGTAGTGAATAAATAGTTAGTCTTGATTACTTAACACATCCAGATCAAACTCAGTCAATAATTGGCTGAGTTTGATAAGTGGTAAACCAATCAAGCTATTAGGGTCATCACCGCTAAGCTTTTCAAATAAACAAATACCTAAGCCTTCGCTTTTAAAGCTGCCTGCACAATTGTAGGGTTGCTCTGCGTCGCAGTAAGCAGATATTTGTGCTTGTGTCAGTGTTCTAAATGTAACATTAAAGGGTTCAACTAGGGTTTTTGTTTTATTGCTTTGAATATCATAAACACATAAGCCCGTTAGAAATGTGACTGTATTACCGCTAAATAAACTCAGTTGTTTAATGGCATTTTCTTTGTTGTGTGGTTTGCCTAAGATTTGTTGCTCAAATACGGCAACTTGATCAGAGCCAATTACTAAGCCTTGTTTAAAAAGTGTAGTGGCTGCGCGTGCTTTGAGTTCACTTAAGCGTTTTACAAGTTCAACTGGGGCTTCATCGGGTAGTGCTGATTCGTCAATACCAGGTGAAAAACTGTCGAACGGCAGATTAAATTTTTGCAATAAAGACTGACGAAAGGGTGAACTTGAGGCTAAAATAAGCGGGTGCTGCATGGATTGTTTTCCTAATGAAAATTAGATTGAGTTAGGATAAATCAGATCCGTTGGCAAAACAAAGAAATGAATCGCGAAAAACCAGCTAAAATTGGTTTTTTACTTTGACTAACCAAGTAACTATCTATATGATGCAGCCCCTATGCAAAAGGTGAAAATTCCCATCACTCTTCATCCAGGCAAGGCAGCGCAACACCGTTTAAAGTATGACGGCATTGTACCGCTTGAAAAACTTACCCGTTTACGGGAAGTTGTGCAGGAAGAAGTAGGTGAAATAGCGGTAAAAATTCATTGCAAAAACGATGATCAAGGTTTCGCTGTGATTAGAGGCAATTTGTCCACACATGTTACTGTCACTTGTCAACGTTGTAATGGTGATTTAGGGTTGGATTTGGTTCAAGACTTTGTTTATTCACCAGTCGGTGAGGATACAGAGTTAGAGATTTTTCCAGAAGACTACGATGAAGTAGCGCTTGATGAAAATGGTGAAGTTAACGTTTTTGATTTAATCGAAGACGAACTAATTTTAGCCGTGCCATTAGTTGCTACCCACAACGAAGCTTCATGCAGTTATTCAGCAAAGCCTGCCAGCTTTGGTGTTTTAAAAGCGGAAGATGATAAACCAAATCCATTTGATATTTTGAAACAACTTAAGAAAGATTCTTAGGAGAAGACTATGGCTGTACAAAAAAGCAAAAAGTCTCGTGCAAGACGCGGCATGCGCCGTTCACACGATGCGATCAGTGGTCCAACTTTAACTGTAGACCAAACATCTGGTGAGACTCATCGTCGTCACCATGTGACTGCAGATGGTTACTACAAAGGCGTTCAAGTAATTTCTAAATAAGAGATTGCTTTTATGCTGACCAATCTAACAATTGCGTTAGATATGATGGGGGGCGATTATGGCCCCCGTTCATCTATCCCCGCAGCCGTTAACGCGGTAAATGCAAATGCCAATCTAAGATTGATCTTATGTGGCAACGAACAAGTAATATCTAAAGAACTTGAGTCTCTCGATTCTCTATCTCATCCTCGTTTAATAATTCGTCATTGTAGTCAAGTAGTCACCAATAGTTGTGAACCGTCTTCTGCTGTGCGATCTAAAAAAGATTCCTCAATGCGCGTTGCTCTTGATTTAGTTAAATCAGGTGAGGCACAAGCGTGCGTTAGTGCCGGAAATACCGGTGCATTATTATTTATGGCTCACTATGTGCTGAAAATGTTGCCAGGCGTAAAACGTCCTGCATTGATCTCGGCTGTGCCAACTGAGCGAAAAAATCCGGTTTACTTACTTGATTTAGGTGCGAACGTGCATTGTGATGCACAAACCTTATATCAATTTGGCATTATGGGTTCGGTTGTCG
The DNA here is from genome assembly GCF_014164495.1 of Pseudoalteromonas sp. SG41-5. Classification (NCBI taxonomy): domain Bacteria; kingdom Pseudomonadati; phylum Pseudomonadota; class Gammaproteobacteria; order Alteromonadales; family Pseudoalteromonadaceae; genus Pseudoalteromonas; species Pseudoalteromonas sp. SG41-5. The sequence goes on from NZ_JACJFH010000034.1 coordinate 27,068, forward strand.
CAGGGCAAGCACTGGGCTGTGATAGTCCAAAAGTGAGTTTATTAAATATTGGCTCCGAAGACATTAAGGGCCATGAAGATATCAAACAAGCTGCACAACTGATGCAACAATGTAGCTACCTTAATTATACTGGTTACAGCGAAGGTAGTGATATTTTTACTGGTAAATCAGATGTGATCGTCTGTGAAGGTTTTGTGGGCAATGTGGCTTTGAAAACCTGTGAAGGGATTGCCAAGCTGATTATGTTTAAGCTTACCAAAGCACTGCAAAAGCACTTTTTCTATAAATGTTTAGCATTTATGTTACAGCCAGTAATAAAAAAACTCTATAAACGGGTGAACCCCGACCAGTATAACGGCGCTTCTCTGGTAGGATTGCGCGGTATTGTCGTAAAAAGCCATGGAAATGCCTCAGCTAAAGCATTTCATGCTGCTATCGACGAAGCTGCTAGAGAGGTGGAACGTCAACTTCCTGAAAAAATTGCAGCTATCTTCGAGCAAACACATTCAACTAAAAAAGTCGCAACTGACGATTAATTACTATGTCAGGTGTGTACTTAAACATTTATTTATTTGTTTAATTAAAAGAGCAAAGTATGGCACAAAAAATTGCACTTGTTTTTCCGGGTCAAGGCTCACAATCTGTGGGTATGTTAAGTGAACTATTAGAGCAATCTGATATTGTTAAAGCGACGTTTGCGCAAGCATCAGCGGCACTTGGTTATGATTTGGCTGCATTAGTACTTAATGGTCCAGAACAAGAATTAAATCAAACCCATCGTACGCAACCGGCATTATTAACAGCATCAGTGGCAATTTACCGCCAATGGCTTGCTGCAAATCCAGATGCAGACGTAACGATGGCAGGTCACAGTTTAGGTGAATACTCAGCGCTGGTATGTGCTGATGTGTTGAGCTTAGGCGAAGCTGTAAAATTGGTTGAAAACCGTGGTTTATATATGCAAGAAGCTGTGCCAGCAGGCGTGGGTTCAATGGCTGCGATCATTGGTTTAGGTGATGACGAAATTAAAGCCGCGTGCTTGGCATCAGCACAAGGTGAAGTGGTTGCACCAGTAAACTATAACTCACCGGGTCAAGTTGTGATTGCAGGTCATAAAGCCGCAGTAGACAGAGCATCAGAAGCGTGTAAAGAAGCTGGTGCAAAACGTGCGTTGCCTTTATCGGTAAGCGTACCTTCACATTGTGAACTAATGAAACCAGCGGCAGAAAAATTAGCAAAAGATTTAGCTGCTTTAACATTTAATACACCTAAGTGTGATGTAATTAATAATGTTGATGTAACAGCTGCAAGTTCAGCGGATGCTATTAAAGATGCATTAGTACGTCAACTATACAGTCCAGTACGATGGACAGAAACAGTACAAGCATTGGTAGCACAGGGCATTACCCAAAGCTACGAGTTTGGTCCTGGGAAGGTGTTAACGGGTCTTGCTAAACGCATTGATAAAGCAATGGTATGTGGTTCGGTGAATAGCCAAACTGCCATTGACGAAGCAAAATAAGAGTAGGAAAAAATGGCAAATTTATTTTCGTTAGAGGGCAAAGTTGTCCTAATTACAGGCGCTAGTCGCGGTATTGGTAAAGCAATCGCCACTACATTGGTAGCACAAGGTGCTAAAGTTGCCGGTACTGCAACCAGCGAGTCTGGTGCTGCAAATATCAGCGAATACTTAGGCGAGAATGGTAAAGGTTATGCGTTAAACGTAACTGATCCTGCGTCGATCGAGGCGACACTTGCTGCGATAAAAGCAGATTTAGGCGATATCGACGTATTAGTAAATAATGCTGGTATTACCCGCGATAACTTACTTATGCGTATGAAAGATGCAGAGTGGGACGATATCATTGATACTAACTTGAGCTCAGTTTTTCGTTTATCTAAAGCAGTGTTACGCCCGATGATGAAAAAGAAAAACGGTCGAATTATCAATATAGGTTCAGTTGTTGGTACAATGGGTAATGCAGGGCAAGCTAACTACGCAGCAGCTAAAGCGGGTGTAATTGGTTTTTCTAAGTCGTTAGCGCGTGAAGTTGCTTCTCGTGGTATTACAGTCAACGTAGTTGCTCCTGGTTTTATTCAAACAGATATGACCGACAGCTTAACTGACGAGCAAAAAGCAGCTACGCTTGCTAATGTTCCTGCTGGGCGTTTAGGCCAACCGGATGAAATTGCCGCCGCAGTATGTTACTTAGCATCTGATGCAGCAGCGTATGTTTCAGGCGAAACTTTGCACGTAAATGGTGCGATGTACATGGTGTAAGGAACTTTGTTCCTATTTTGTTTTGAGGCGGCTTGTCGAAAAATGTTGAATTTTTTGTTAACTTGCTTTAAACATACTTGAATTCGTGCTGAAAATAAGCGATAAAAGACACAAATAACCGTCAAGAGGTTTGACCAGATAAAAAATTATCAGCAAATCCTTGAATCACAGAATTATGCGCCGTAAACTACGCCGCAATCTGAAAATAACGCATTGGCGTTTTTAATAAAGGAAAGAAGAATGAGCGACATCCAAGAACGCGTAAAGAAAATCATCATTGAGCAACTAGGTGTTAAAGAAGAAGAAGTAAAGCATGAAGCTTCTTTCGTTGATGACTTAGGCGCAGATTCACTTGATACTGTTGAATTAGTAATGGCTCTTGAAGAAGAGTTCGATACTGAGATCCCAGATGAAGAAGCTGAAAAGATCACTACAGTACAAGCTGCAATCGATTACGTAACGGCTCACGCTGAGTAATCAATCGCATATTAAGGGCAGCGTTCGCTGCCCTTAATCTATCTATACCCTGTATTTCCACGCATTTGGGTATTAATACCCACCAGAAAAATAATAATTCCCTTATTGGAGGCAAACCGTGGCTAAACGTCGAGTCGTCGTAACTGGCTTAGGAATGTTGACGCCGCTAGGTAATGATGTTGAATCAACCTGGCAAGGCTTGTTAAATGGCAAAAGTGGTATCCAAACTATCACTCATTTTGATACATCTAGTTTTGGCACCAAGTTCGCTGGTTTGCTGAATGATTTTGATGCGTCAGCCTATATGCCGGCAAAAGATGCTAAAAAAATGGATTTGTTCATCCAGTATGGCATTGCCGCAGGTGTACAAGCACTACAAGATTCTGGCCTTGAGATCACAGAGCAAAACGCAGCCCGCGTTGGTGTTGCTGTGGGTTCGGGCATTGGTGGTTTAACGCTTATTGAAGAAAACCACATAAAGTTATTAAACAGTGGCCCACGTAAGCTTTCTCCTTTTTACGTGCCGTCGACCATTATCAATATGATCTCTGGTCATTTATCGATTATGCACGGTCTACGTGGTCCAAATATCTCTATCGTGACAGCCTGTACAACAGGTTTACACAACATTGGTCACGCTGCGCGCATGATTGCTTATGGTGATGCTGATGCGATGGTTGCCGGTGGTGCAGAGAAAGCCTCAACGCCAATTGGTATGGGTGGTTTTAACGCTGCACGTGCGTTATCAACCCGAAACGACGATCCGCAAGCTGCATCACGTCCATGGGACAAAGACCGTGATGGCTTTGTACTTGCTGATGGTGCAGGTGTTATCGTACTTGAAGAATACGAGCATGCGAAAGCCCGAGGTGCAAAAATCTATTCTGAGTTGGTTGGTTTTGGTATGAGCGGTGACGCTTATCACATGACGTCGCCACCAGAAGATGGTGCCGGTGCAGCCTTGGCAATGGAAAATGCTTTAAACGATGCGCAAATCAATGCAGATCAAGTGGGTTATATTAATGCTCACGGTACATCGACTAACGCTGGCGATAAAGCAGAAACCTCTGCAGTTAAGTCAATTTTTGGTAATGCTGCCAAAGATGTGATGGTGAGTTCATCAAAATCTATGATGGGTCATTTACTCGGTGCAGCAGGCTCTGTTGAATCAATTATCACTATTTTGTCGTTACAAGATCAAAAAGTAACACCAACAATTAATCTTGATAACCCTGATGAAGGCTGTGATCTGGACTACGTTCCACACACGGCTCGTGATGCGAAACTTGATTACGCATTATGTAACTCATTTGGTTTTGGTGGTACTAATGGCTCGTTGGTATTTAAAAAGGTATAATCTTTTTTAACAACGAGACAAAATAAGAGCCCAGTTGTTACTGGGCTTTTTTATATGCAAAATATGCCAAAACAAAAAACTCACATAGCGCAAACAATAAAATTAGTCACGCCACAGCAAGGCGTTAGCATAAGTAGCAATGATCGCGGCTTTAATTATGGCGATGGCTTTTTTACAACTGCAAAAATAGTTGATGCTGAAGTAGAGCATTGGCCACTTCACAGGGCACGATTAGTTGAATGCGCGCAGCGACTTAGTTTTGGTGAGCTGGATTTATCGGCACTGCAGCAAGCAATCGCTGAGTATATTAAGACGGTTTCGCTGGGCGTGTTAAAAATAGTGGTTACACGTGGTGAAGGAGGGCGTGGTTATGGCCTTCCTGAACAAAGCAATTTATTGATTGTACTGTCGCTATTACCGTTTCCTTCACACTACGCTCAATTAGCACAACAAGGTATTAAACTTGCTATTAGTCCTGTGCAACTTGCATCGCAACCACTGCTTGCTGGTTTGAAAACGTTAAATCGTTTAGAGCAAGTAATGATCAAACGTGCCATGCAAGGGCAAGATTGTGATGATGTGATGGTGTGTGATTATCACAATAATGTGATTGAAACCTCTGCGGCAAATATTTTTGCTATTAAAAATGGTCGAGTTTTTAGTCCAAGTTTGCAAAACTGTGGCATTCAAGGGGTTTATCTGCAATCACTGTGTGATAAGTTAACCATTGAATTTACTGATATTAAGCTAGAACAATTGCTGCAAATGGAGGCAGTATTTAGTTGTAATAGCTTAATGGGAATTGTGCCTGTTACAGCGATTGATGGTATGCAGTTTGAGTTAGCAAACAGTTTAGTATTATTGCATGGTTTATTTACCAAGGAGTCTGCGTGTTAAGAGTGATTATATCGATTGTGTTGCTAGCATTATTGGTAACTGGAGTTGGTTATCAACAGTTGCAAGCTACTATTAACAGTAGTTTAAAAGCGCCAGCGAATACGTTGTTTGAAGTTAAAAAAGGCACGGGGTTTAATCAACTCTGCCAACAGTGGCAAGCAAAAAAATGGTTAGATGGGTGCTTACGTTATCAGATACTCGCGAAACTCGATCCGACACTGACGGATTTAAAAGCTGGTTTATATCAACTTAATAACGCCACGGTGCTTGATAACATTCGGCAAATCAATCAAGGTAAACAAGTAAGCTTTAGTTTTACAATTATTGAAGGTCAGTCACTTCGTGACGTGTTAGCGGCAATAAGTAAAGCCCAGTACCTTCGTCAAGATTTAAGTCTTGGTGAGTTATCTCAGCAAATAGTCGGCTCTGATCAGCATTTAGAAGGGTGGTTATTTCCTGATACCTATTATTATCATGCTAATGATACGACAAGCTCAGTGCTCAAACGAGCGCATAAAATAATGCAAAATGTACTTGATGAGGCTTGGCAAAACAGGGCTGCTGATTTACCGTTTAAAACGGCCTACGAAGCATTGATTATGGCCTCAATTATTGAAAAAGAAACAGGCCTTGCCAGCGAACGGCCATTAATAGCCTCTGTATTTACTAATCGACTAAATACAAAAATGCGCTTGCAAACTGATCCAACCGTGATTTATGGCATTGGTGCTGACTTTGATGGTGATATAAAACGTAAAGATTTAACTAATCATACTCCGTATAATACATATAAAATTAATGGCTTACCGCCTACGCCGATTGCTATGCCGTCAAAAGCGGCAATACTTGCAGCAGTCAATCCACCTGAGTCTGAGTACCTTTATTTTGTTGCCAAAGGCGATGGTAGCCATCAATTTTCTAAAACCTTAAAAGAACATAACAAAGCAGTACAAGATTACTTACGTTATCAAAAACAGTTAAGCAAATCAGAGTAAAAAATATAAAACGAGAAAGCCGATTAATGCTTTCTCAAACTAAAAAGAGAGATCATGACAGCAGCAAAATTTATTGTGATTGAAGGCTTAGAAGGGGCCGGTAAATCGACAGCTATAGCAATTTGCCAACAGTTTTTAGAGCAGCACAAAGTTGATTTTATTAATGTACGCGAGCCCGGCGGGACACCCATCGCTGAAGCACTGCGCACTATTGTAAAAGATAACCATGTCGAACAGATTGCCAGCGAAACAGAATTACTGCTGATGTATGCAGCCCGTTCGCAACTGCTACATAATGTTATTCGTCCAGCACTTGCTAAAGGACAATGGGTATTAGGCGATCGTCACGATCTATCATCGCAAGCTTACCAAGGCGGCGGACGTGAAATTGCCGCTACTACGTTAGATTCTCTCGCCAATATTGTATTAAAAGGTTTAAAACCAGATCTGACCATTTATTTGGACATTGAACCTGCGGTGGGCCTTGCCCGTGCGAAAGGACGCGGTGAACTGGATCGTATAGAACAACAAGCATTGAGTTTTTTTGAACGTACCCGCGCACGCTATTTAGAACTCGCAAATAGTGATGACACTATTAAAACAGTTAATGCAGGTCAAAGTATGCAATTAGTACATCAAGATATTATTACCGTGCTTGAACAATTTATGAAAAGTAACAATTAACATGATTTATCCTTGGCTTAGCAATGTTGAGCAGCAATTAGCAGCCAGTTTTAATGCTGGGCGTTTTCACCATGGACAATTATTTAATGGTCAACAAGGTGTTGGTAAGCGCGCCTTAGTGGAGCAGCTGGCTAATGCATTATTGTGCTTGTCTGCAACTAACTTAGTCCCTTGTGGGCATTGTAAGAGCTGCCATTTAAATCAAGCGGTTACTCATCCTGACAAATATGTAGTGCAAGCTGATGGACAAAGCATTGGTGTGGATGATATTCGCAGTGTCAGCGATTTCATGCATCAATCAGCGGCGCAAAATGCCAATAAAGTGGTGGTGATCAATGATTGCCATAAAATGACCACAGCGGCGGCCAATGCCTTACTTAAAACGTTAGAAGAGCCCAGCCCGCAGCGATTTTTGTTACTAACAACGAGTGCGACAACGCAATTACCGGCCACTATTTTAAGTCGCTGCGCGCTTACACAAGTAAAAGTGAATGACGCCAATGTTGCTATGAATTGGATTTCCCAACTGCACGTTCCTGCATATCCATGGTTAAAAATGTTTACCCAGCAGCCATTATTGATTGCCCGTTGGCAACAAGATGAGCAGCTGGAGGTAATCGATGAATTGTATAAGTTTGCAACTGAGCTAAAACAAGGCCATAATTTCAGTGCGTTAGTTGATATTATCAGTAAAGATACAGAGCGTGTTCGCGTCTTTTGTTTATTTTTAAGCGAACAATTAAAACAACAACTCATTGCTGGAATGGATTTTGATTCATATCAGAGTGCGCAAAATGCATTGGCCGAATTTGTGCAAAACAGTACACAGATATTAGGATTGAACTTGCCGTTGGCAGTGTCTCGTTTAGCGTATCGTTTACGTAAAAGCTATAAGTAGGATTATTGTGCAAGAATTATTAGTCGATTTAGATGATCTAGATGAATTATACCGCTGCTATATGCCGTATTTAAAAAATGGTGGACTATTTGTGCGCACTAATATGCGTTATGAGATGGGTCATTCATTGGCATTAAAAGTGACATTACCGGATGCGCTTGAAGATGATGTAATAACCGGAAAAGTTACATGGATCACGCCACAAGGCGCGCAAAGTTCTAATCCACCGGGCATTGGTATTAGTTTTATCGATGATAAAACTAACCTAAATGTGAAGATCGAAAAACTACTAGGGACTATGTTAAACTCTGGTAATCCAACTTATACCATGTAGTAAGCAGTAACATGATTGTAGATTCTCATTGCCATTTAGACCGACTCGATTTTGATAAACTCGATTTAAACTTAGACCAAGTACTTGATAGTGCACGGGCTAAACAAGTTGAACACTTTTTATGTGTGAGTGTCACACTTGATCAATTCCCTAGTATGCTAGAAAAAATTCAAGGCTATAGTGATGTCTCTGCCTCGTGTGGTGTTCATCCGCTTGATCAAAAAGACGCACTTGATAAACAACGCTTAATTGATTTAGCAAGCCACGATAAAGTAGTAGCAATTGGCGAAACAGGGCTTGATTACTATTATTCGAAAGACACCCATGCCGTGCAACAAGCAAGTTTTGTGGGTCATATTGAAGTGGCGAACGAGTTACAAAAACCACTTATAATCCATACTCGCGATGCGCGCGACGACACCATAAACTTAATGCGTGAACATAACGCACAAAAGTGTGGTGGTGTATTGCATTGCTTTACTGAAGATTGGGATATGGCTAAAAAAGCCATCGACTTAGGCTTTTATATTTCTATCTCTGGCATTGTGACCTTTAAAAATGCCGTAGAGCTTAAAGATGTTGTTAAACAAATTCCACTTGATAGATTATTAATCGAAACAGACTCGCCTTATCTAGCGCCAGTACCGTATCGTGGGAAAACTAATCAGCCCGCTTATGTGCAAGATGTTGCTTATTACATTGCTGATTTAAAAGGTATTAGCTACAAAGAGCTAGCCAAAGCGACTACGGAAAACTTCTACTCATTGTTCAACTTAGTGAACAAAGGTTAATTAGCATATGAGCACAGCATCACTTCCTCTATTAATAATGGGGCCGATGGTGCGCCGAGCTGATGCTGCAGAGGTTTGCATACAGTTTGCAACGTCTGTAGCATCACAATTTAGTATTGAATTTGATGATATAGACGTTTTTAGTGAGCAACAGAGCATTGCTTTAGGTACTCATCTTTACTTGCACTTTGTGATCGTAAAACCGATTGCCGCAACATTGCCTGTTAATCAGCTGATCAGCTACCGCCTATTAAACAGCAACTTAGACGTTGATTTAAGTGATTTTTGTTATCAAGGAAAAGCCACCCCTGAATTTGTGATCCCGCAAAAACTTGAGCAGATTTTACATGGCTCATGCCGTAACCCACATCATCCTGCAAAAGATAGCTTAGTGGCTGCGAATGATTTTCAACAGCAAAATCGCAGTGTAAATAAAACCGGGGCGGATGTTTTACTGCTCTCTGGTGATCAAGTGTATGCCGATGATGTTGCTGGTGCGATGTTATTAGCAATTGAACGACTGATCAGCGTATTAGGAATATACCAAGAGCAACCACTGGCAATTGATTTACCTGCACAGTTAAGTGAACAACTTTATCAGCGCCACTTATATTTACCGACGGTCCCTTGGCAAAAACGCAATAAAATAGGGGTTGGCTATTGGCTAAAAAAAGATGAGCCACATTTTTCAAGCTTAAAAGCTGCAAATCACTTGATCTTTTTTGAAGAGTTTATAGCCCTTTATTTACTCAATTTTAGCCCGTTACTGTGGGACTTAATTGACTTTGATAGTATTAGCTATCAAGCAAGCTCGCCCAAATGCCAGCAAGTTTTTGATAATGAAAAAGCAGCTTTAACGGATTTTAAAAATGGCTTAGTACACGTTCAGGTGCTACTGGCAAATATTTCAACGTTAATGATGTTTGACGATCATGATGTTACCGATGATTGGAACTTGACGGCTGGTTGGGAGCAGGTTATTTACCAACATCCAGTTAGCCGCCGTATTGTTAATAATGGCTTGATCAGTTATTGGCTGATGCAAGGCTTTGGCAATGATGCAGGTCATAAAACAGCCGCTTTACTTGATGCGTTTAAGACGAGTTTTTCTGAGCAAAAACAATGGCAATTTAAAGCGTTTGATAAAACCATTCTCGAGTTTAATCATTGGCATTATGAGCTGAATACTGTGCCTAAAGTGGTCGTGCTGGATACCCGCACTCATCGTTGGCGTAATGAGCAAAACTTTAATGAGCCCTCTGGTCTACTTGATTGGGAGCGTCTCACTGAGCTCGAAGAAAGTTTAGTGACTCATGAACAAGTGATCATTGTCTCACCCGCACCGGTGTTTGGCGTTAAATCAATTGAAGCTATTCAGTCATTGTTTAATATTTGCGGACAGCCACTATTAGTTGATGTTGAAAACTGGATGGCCCACGAAGGCTCAGCTAAAAAGTTACTGGATACCTTTCGCCGTGACGATACCCCTAAAGAAACGCTTATTTTATCGGGTGATGTACATTACTCATTCTGTTTTTCCGTACAGAAACGCTTTGGTAAGCACCCCAATAGAATTTGGCAACTTACTGCCAGTGGTATTAAAAATGAGTTTCCGCGTAAATTAATTAACGTGCTGGATAAGTTAGACTCGATTTTATACGCGCCGAAAAGCCCGTTAAACTTTTTTACAAAGCGTTGGCAGATGGAAGTCGATAAACATCAAACCATCGGGGAGGGGCAAAAATACTTGGTGAGTGATTCAGCGATTAGTTTGATTGAATTACAACAAGGAAAGCTGGCGCGTTATCAGTTACTCCATCCCGATAATCGCACCACAGAGTTTGATTTAAGCAATGATTAATTTAATGGTTTGCGCTGTTGTCTTACATAGTCGCTAACGTTACTTACTGTATCTAACCAATAACCGTTAGCAGGATCTTTCAGATAAACAAGCAATTGCTCGAGTACTTTTGCGTCAGTGGTATATTGATCTCCGTTACCAATTTCATGGCCCGCCAAAATCAACCAAGCATTATTTTCCCGTAATTGATCCAGCATGGTAATGATTTCATCAAAACTCATTCCGTCGATCCTAAGTCCTGTTAGCTGTGCAAAATCAGTAAAATTAGGATTATTAGCTGACTCATCTAACCAAGTTCGGCCGCTGTCAAAATGTTTAGCGATTAAAGGCACGTAGCTCTTAGTATCAATGCCCCGGCCAACAAATGTATTGCCGCACGGATAAGCAAAGGCGCGAGGGGTCACTCCTAAATGATCTTTTAGGTATTGCTGCGCTGATAAAATATCATTTTCAAGCCACTTGAGTGTAGTGTGTTCAAGTGATAAGTCTTGTGCTCTTAACCATTCAAAATTCCCTGTACATACGTGGCTGCTGGTATGATTTGCAATTTCATGGCCCGATTTTACCGCGTCTTGCCACTGAGTTAGGCGCTGCTTGACGTTAAAAGGGGAAACATAAAAAGTTGCTTTGACTTGGTGCCTGTTCAAAATCGCAGCGCCAACATCGACTTGGCTGTGACGGGCATCATCAAACGTGATACTCACAGCATTTTGCGCTTTATGCGGGTAATTAAAACCAAGGTATTTTTGCGACTCAGGATTGGCAATAACAGAGAATGACAGTACTGAAATAGTCATGATCAATGAAGATATTTTTAACATGGTAGTCCTTACACTTTCTTAGTCTATATATAGAAACAAGTTATGTGTAATAAAGCAATGATTACCTATGTGACTGAGACTGAATAAATTTCAAGACGATAGCTTATTTATAGACAAAAAAACGCCCAGAACGAATCCGCATTGTTCTGGGCTTAGGGGATGGCTCTAATGAGCCTGCGCTAACTTTAAAAACACCTTCTAAGTTCATTAAGGGAGAAGTAGAAAGTAATATTAAGTGTAGTTAACATATGTAAAAAAACCCAATAAATGATGATTTTTTATACTGCTTATAAAACAACTGTTTGTCTTAAAACGAAGCGCAAAGCTTAAATTTTATACATTGGTTGTTGCCAACTTATCCACACCTTATTATTATCACCAGCTGATCAGTTGAGTGTTTTGTACTAAATCTCGAGGTAAGGAGTTTTTAATTTTATTTTTTTGCCATTTTCCAAGCCCTATCGGACAGCCACAAAGGGTTAAAACCACTTCGCCAAGTGCGTTGCTAGGTTCGCTTAAACGAATATCTTTACCTTGAAAGTAGTCATTGGCCTGCTCGTTACTTAGCGCAATTACATTAGCCTTACATTGGCCACCAAATACGGTGGCAAATTCGTGGTTAAGACGCACCCCATTTTTGTGGATCATGCCGAGGTGGATACCAAGTCGCGCGTATTTTATTTTGTTTTCAATGGCGGCAAACTGCTCAGGGAATAGCCACAGTTCTTTATCGCGCTGCATTAGTGAGCCGCTGAGTGATGTCAGGTCAAATTGTTTTTTTAGCTCAGTGTAAAATGCTTGGCTGGATTTTTTGTCAAACGGCTGAAAAGGGAATGCACCTTTTTTTACTTTTTGATTTGGATTATCGCAGCTAGCAAGCTTTTTAAACTTAGCAATAAAAAAGCCTTCGCTGTCGAATGTTTGCGGCCAGACATGCAAATAGCCTTCGCTGGTTGTGGCTCGCTCTGCACCTGCAAACAAATGATCTAATGGTTGTATTTCAAGATGTTCTGTAAACTCAGTGAGAAGATATTCGCACACTTGCTGATTTTCGAGCGGGGTTAAAGTACAGGTTGAATAGACTAATGTACCGCCTGGTTTTAATGCATAGAAAGCGCTTTTTATTAAGTTTTTTTGCACTTTGGCAATATCAATGTTTGACTCAATCGACCAATTCTTTAAGGCATCAGCATCTTTTCGAACCGTACCTTCGCCAGAGCATGGGGCATCGAGTAAAATACTGTCAAAGCATTCATACATATAATCGCCAAAAATAGCCCCATCAAAATGCGACAATGCACAATTGCCAACTCCCATACGCTTTAAGGTTGCGCTGAGTACTTTTAAACGAGATGACGACAATTCATTGGCAACCAATACCCCGTGATTATTCATTAATGCTGCTAATTGTGAAGTTTTAGAGCCAGGAGCGGATGCCATGTCGAGCACATGAGTTGCATCAGTTAATGCGTCTTTGAGTGCTATTGGTGGCAGCATCGAACTGGCTTCTTGTACATACATAGCGCCACTTAAATGTAGATCCGTGTTACCCAGTGCCAGAGCTTGCTCTTCATGTTCACTGCGCTCTAACCAAAAACCTTCGCTACACCATGGGATTGGGCTTAATGTCCAGCCTCTATCAAGGGCATACTGCTGAAAATCCTCAACCGACATTTTAAGCGTATTGACACGTACAGATTTACGAAGCGGTCTGCGACAGGCATTGAGAAAGTCATCCAATGTTAGGTGTGCAGGTAAATAGGTCTTTACGTCATCTATAAAATGCTGGGGAATATAGGTATTGGCGTCCAAGGTCGTGCTCACAGAGAATTTTAAAGTTGTATTCTAGCATTATTAGTGGCTCAGAGCAGTGCCTTAAATAATCTTTTAAAGTATGCAAACCTGTCGACACTTGGTGCATAAATGTGTGTTTTAAGTGTTTTTAAACATTATTTATTATACTTATGTCGACAATAGCCGTTTTAAAACGCAGTTTTTACTGATTTAGGGTTGACACATTTACAGCTAAAGACCATAGTGTATCCGTAAATTGTCGACAATCTTGGAAAGGTGAATAATGACGCAAGATGCTTTTAGTGAAACACCTATTACTACCGCCTCAGATCAGGTATTTGTGGATATGCGTCGAGAAATTGTCGAAGGCAGTATTGTTCAAGGTAGCAAGATATCCGAGCCAGAACTGGCAAAGCGTTATGGTGTAAGCCGTGCAACGCTTCGTGAAGCGCTTAACCGCCTTGAAAGTTGTTATTTAGTTGAGCGTAAAGCGAATGTGGGTTGTCGTGTTGTGGCACTTACAGCTGAACGTTTAATAGAAGTATATCAAGTTCGCAGTGCGCTTGAAGGTTTAGCGTGTCGTTTAGCTGCCGACAATATGGCACCCGATGAAGTACAAAGTTTAAAGCAATTACTTAATCAGCATCTGAAAACACAACGTGTAAAAGAGGGTGAATCTTACTATCAAGAAGCCGGCGATCTGGATTTTCATTATCGCATTATTAAAGGCAGTAAAAACGACCACCTTATTCACTTATTGAGTAACGGACTTTATCAGTTAATTCGTATGTATCGTGTGCAAATGGGTATGGTTGGGCCTCGCGTATCAAAAGCGTTTGATGAGCACTTAGCCATTATTAATGCGATTGAAAACCATGATGGGGAATTAGCTGAGTTATTGATGAAGCGCCATATCAGTGCATCGCAAGCCAATATACAAACGAAGTTTAATTTACATGCCGCGCAAAATGAGCGCGCGGAGCAGTAAAAACGTCATATTAAACCATTAAAAAATATAAGTTGTCATAAAGCAACCCCGTTCAAAGTTAGGAGAATGTAATGTCAGCAGGATTAAAATTTAAACAGGCGATTGCCAATAATCATCCATTACAAGTCGTCGGCACAATCAACGCTTACACGGCGATGATGGCTGAAAAAATGGGTCATCAAGCAATTTACCTTTCAGGTGCAGGTGTCGCGAATGCTTCATTTGGTATGCCTGATTTGGGGATGACCAGTCTTGATAATGTTTTGGAAGATATTCGCCGCATCACAGGTGCCAGCGATTTACCATTACTTGTTGATGCCGATACTGGTTGGGGTGGAGCATTTAATATTGCTCGCACAGTCAAAGAGATGACCAAAGCTGGCGCGGCGGGGTTTCATATTGAAGACCAAGTAGCGCAAAAGCGGTGCGGCCATCGCCCGAACAAAGAAATTGTCTCGCAAAGCGAGATGGTTGACCGTATTAAAGCAGCTGTTGATGCTAAAACTGACAGTGACTTTTACATTATGGCGCGTACTGATGCGTTTCAAAAAGAAGGCTTAAATGCCGCGATTGAACGTGCAGCAGCCTGTGTTGAAGCCGGCGCCGATGCGATTTTTGCAGAAGCCGTACACGATCTTGCCGACTATCAAGCCTTTACCAAAGCGATTAATGTGCCTATTTTGGCCAACATTACTGAGTTTGGCCAAACGCCAATTTATACTAAAGAGCAACTAAGTGATGTAGGCGTAGAAATGGTGCTTTACCCACTCAGCGCGTTCAGAGCAATGAATAAAGCGGCACTTAACGTCTATTCAGCAATTTTAAATGAAGGGTCTCAACAGAGCCAAATTGAAAATATGCAAACACGTGCTGAGCTTTATGACTTTTTAGATTATCACTCGTATGAAAATACACTCGATAACCTTTTTTCAGCAAAATCTGATAAATAATAATAAATTCAACAGGAGACACATCATGGTAGATAAAGCATTAGGCGGCGCAGGACTTCGCGGACAAGTAGCAGGCCAAACAGCACTTTGTACAGTAGGGCAAACCGGTTCAGGCTTAACGTATTGTGGTTACGACATTGCAGAGCTTGCTGAAAAAGCGCAGTTTGAAGAAGTATCTTTCCTGCTTTCGCGCGGTGAATTACCGACCTCTGCAGAGCTTAGCGAATACAAAGCTAAACTAAAAAGTTTACGTGGTTTACCACCGGCACTGAAAACTGTACTTGAAAACATTCCAAAAGACGCGCACCCAATGGATGTTATGCGTACAGGTTGCTCTATGCTAGGTAACCTTGAAATGGAGCATGACTTTAGTCAGGCTAATGATGCCATTGACCGTATGGTTGCGGTATTCCCAAGCATTATTTGTTACTGGTATCGTTTTACTCACGACGGTGTGCGTATTGAAACACAAACTGATGATGACTCAGTTGGCGCGCATTTTTTAACGCTACTACATGATAAAGCGCCATCAGAGTTATTTGCTCAAGTGATGAATGTATCGCTGATTTTATATGCAGAGCATGAATTTAATGCCTCAACCTTTACTGGTCGCGTTTGTGCATCGACATTATCTGACATTCACTCTTGTGTAACAGGTGCCATTGGCACGTTACGTGGCCCATTACATGGCGGCGCGAATGAAGCGGCAATGGATATGATTGAAGGCTTTAAAGATGCAGACCATGCAGAGCAAGAAATCATGGGCATGCTGGAGCGTAAAGATAAAATTATGGGCTTTGGTCACGCAATCTATCGCGAATCAGATCCACGTAATGTGATCATTAAAAAGTGGTCTGAAAAACTCGCTGCAGAGCTAGGCGACGAGGTACTTTATCCAGTATCAGTGCGCTGTGAAGAAATTATGTGGCGTGAGAAGAAGTTATTTTGTAACGCAGACTTTTTCCATGCATCGGCGTATCACTTTATGGGCATTCCAACTAAGTTATTCACCCCTATTTTTGTTATGAGCCGTGTAACAGGCTGGACCGCACACGTAAAAGAGCAACGCGCTAATAACCGTATTATTCGTCCAAGTGCAGATTACACTGGGCCAGAAGCGCGTAGTTATACGCCAATCGAATCACGTTAAGACTATTAAAGGTGGGCGAAAATACGCTCACCTTTTATTTTTTGCACATTGCCACTAGCGCATAGTTTTTAAGGCCTCTTTTTTCATACATCCCTTAAACACGCTATACGTGTGCGACCACCGTCACCAAATTAGCGAGTCTTGTAATGACTATCATAAACAATACTAAATACAGAAAACCCTTACCTAACTCTAATGTCGATTATTTTGACACCCAAGCTGCAATTGATGAAATTAAGGCTGGTGCGTACGCAGCCTTACCCTATACATCACGTGTTTTAGCAGAGAATTTAGTACGCCGCTGTGAGCCGCAAATGCTAACCGCAGCTCTGTCGCAGCTTATCGAACGCAAACAAGATTTAGATTTCCCTTGGTATCCCGCGCGCGTAGTCTGTCACGATATTTTGGGACAAACAGCGCTGGTTGATTTAGCTGGCTTGCGTGATGCCATTGCAGCCAAAGGCGGCGATCCAGCTAAAGTTAACCCAGTAGTACCAACACAGCTGATTGTTGATCACTCATTAGCCGTTGAATACGCAGGGTTTGATCCTGATGCTTTTGAAAAAAACCGCGCTATTGAAGATAGACGTAACGATGACCGTTTCCACTTTATTAATTGGACTAAAACTGCGTTTAAAAATATTGATGTGATCCCTCCGGGTAACGGCATTATGCATCAAATCAACCTTGAGAAAATGTCGCCGGTGATCCAAAGCCGCGATGGGATTGCTTTTCCTGATACCTTAGTCGGTACTGATAGCCACACACCGCATGTTGATGCGTTAGGTGTCATTGCAGTAGGTGTTGGCGGCCTTGAAGCCGAAAGCGTGATGCTTGGCCGCGCCTCTTATATGCGTTTGCCCGATATTATTGGTGTTGAACTCAGTGGCAAACGTCAACCGGGTATTACAGCAACGGATATCGTGCTTGCGATCACTGAGTTTTTACGTGGCCAGCGTGTCGTATCAAGCTATTTAGAGTTTTATGGTGAAGGCGCAGATGCATTGACATTAGGCGATCGCGCTACTATCTCAAATATGACACCAGAATTTGGTGCCACCGCAGCGATGTTTTATATCGACCAGATGACCATTGATTACTTACGCCTAACAGGACGTGAAGAAGAGCAAATTGCCTTAGTTGAAAATTACGCAAAAACTACCGGTCTGTGGAGCGACAGCCTAAAAACAGCGCAGTACGATCGGGTATTAAAATTTGATCTATCAAGCGTTGGCCGCAATATTGCTGGACCGTCAAATCCGCATCGCCGTGTTTCAACCAGTGATTTGGCAGTGCAGGGGATCTCTGGGGTTGTTGAAAATGAAGATGGTTTAATGCCGGACGGTGCCTGTATTATTGCTGCTATCACTAGTTGTACGAATACCAGTAATCCACGTAACGTCATTGCAGCTGGTCTTATTGCGCGTAATGCAAATGCGAAGGGCTTAACTCGCAAGCCATGGTTAAAACCTCATTAGCACCGGGTTCAAAAACAGTGCAATCGTATCTTGAAGATGCCAAATTACTGTCAGAATTAGAGCAACTTGGTTTTGGTATTGTTGGCTTTGCGTGCACTACCTGCAACGGTATGAGTGGCGCGCTTGATCCCGTTATTCAACAAGAAGTGATTGATCGCGACCTATACGCCACGGCAGTGCTCTCTGGTAATCGTAATTTTGATGGCCGTATTCACCCATACGCTAAGCAAGCATTTTTAGCGTCTCCGCCATTAGTAGTTGCCTATGCCATTGCAGGAACTATTCGTTTTGATATTGAAAAAGACGTACTCGGACAAGACCTGCAGGGCAATGACGTAACCTTAAAAGATATTTGGCCATCAGATGAAGAGATTGATGCAGTGATTAAACAAAGCGTAAAACCTGAGCAGTATAAGAAGGTTTACGAGCCGATGTTTAATTTAACCGTTGATTACGGTGAAGATAACGACCCACTTTACGATTGGCGCCCACAAAGTACTTATATTCGCCGCCCGCCATATTGGGAAGGCGCACTCGCTGGTGAGCGTACCATGAAAGGTATGCGCGCATTAGCGGTACTTGGCGATAACATCACAACTGATCATTTATCACCGTCAAATGCAATTATGGCCAGTAGTGCAGCAGGTGAGTACTTAACGCATATGGGTGTGCCAGAAGAAGACTTTAACTCGTATGCAACGCACCGCGGCGACCATTTAACTGCACAACGTGCAACCTTTGCTAATCCTAAATTACTTAATGAAATGGTGATTGAAAATGGCGAAGTGAAACAAGGCTCATATGCCCGTATTGAGCCTGAGGGCACAGTTACTCGGATGTGGGAAGCAATCGAAACCTATATGCAGCGCAAACAACCATTAATTATTGTTGCAGGAGCTGACTATGGCCAAGGTTCTTCTCGTGATTGGGCAGCCAAAGGCGTGCGTTTAGCAGGCGTTGAAGTTATTGCTGCAGAAGGTTTTGAGCGTATACACCGTACTAACTTAATTGGTATGGGGGTATTACCGCTGGAATTTAAAGCGGGCACCACCCGTAAAACGCTTAAGCTAGATGGTAGTGAAAGTTACGATGTAACTGGTGAATTAACACCAGGTGCGAGCGTTAATTTAACGATTACCCGCACTGATGGTGAAGTATTAAATGTGCCAACAAAGTGCCGTATTGATACTCAAGAAGAACTATCCATTTATGCTGCAGGTGGCGTATTACAACGCTTTGCTCAAGACTTTTTAGAAGCCACGCAAAGTGTATAAGGAAAACAGCTATGACATTTAAACCACAAATTAAAGTACCTGCCACCTACATGCGCGGTGGCACTAGTAAAGGGGTATTCTTTAATCTCAGCGATTTACCAGAGGCTGCACAAGTGGCAGGTTCTGTGCGAGATAATTTATTGCTGCGAGTGATTGGTAGCCCAGATCCATATGGCAAACAAACCGATGGTATGGGGGGGGCTACTTCTAGTACCAGTAAAACCGTTATTTTAAGTAAAAGTGAGCAAGCTGATCACGATGTTGATTACTTATTTGGCCAAGTTGCTATTGATAAAGCGTTTGTTGATTGGAGCGGAAACTGCGGCAATTTAACTTCTGCAGTTGGCGCATTTGCAATTAGTAATGGTCTTGTTGATGCTAGCCGTATTCCAGAAAACGGTGTGGCTATAGTGCGAGTTTGGCAAGCTAATATTAAAAAAAGCATTTTAGTGCATGTGCCAATGACCAACGGTGAAGTACAAGAAACGGGTGACTTTGAACTCGACGGGGTGACATTTCCCGCCGCTGAGGTGAAATTAGAGTTCATTGAGCCAGCGGATGGCGATGGAGCGCTATTTCCAACAGGCAATGTGGTCGATGAACTAGCAGTCCCTGAGTTTGGTGTACTTAGAGCCACTATGATCAACGCGGGTATCCCTACTATTTTTGTTAATGCAGCAGATATCGGCTATACCGGCACTGAACTTCAAGATGATATAAATAATGACGAACAAGCATTAGCTAAGCTTGAGTCTATTAGAGCGCATGGGGCAGTTAAAATGGGCTTGATCGCTCATATTAGTGAGGCGGCAGCGCGTCAACATACACCAAAAGTGGCATTTATTAATAAACCAATGACATACCTAGCTTCAAGCGGTAAAGAAATTCACAGTGATAATATCAACCTACTGGTACGTGCCATGTCGATGGGGAAACTTCATCATGCCATGATGGGTACTGCCGCTGTTGCAATCGGCACCGCAGCTGCGATAGCAGGATCGCTCGTTAATCTTGCAGCTGGTGGCGGTCAGTTGAGCGAAGTTAATTTTGGCCATCCGTCAGGTACATTAACTGTAGGCGCGCAAGCGATACTTCAAAACGGTAAGTGGCAGGTTACCAAGGCCAGTATGAGTCGTAGTGCTCGTGTGCTAATGGAAGGCGTTGTCCGAGTACCTGAGGCGAATTAATTAATGTAATAAAACGAAAAGTGACTGCTAAGTTACTTTTCCTCTCTTATTTATGTG
>NZ_JACJFH010000350.1:0-206 GCF_014164495.1 Pseudoalteromonas sp. SG41-5
TTGATGTTTCTTTGCGAGTGCTATCCAGCGTTGTAACGTTGAATAACCGACACCTAAATCATCTGCAATATCTTCTAGACGAACATCATCACATTGAGATAATGCTTTTTCAACCGCTTGAACTTTAAATTCTTGTGTAAATCGACGTCTCATTTTTATCTGCCTCTATTAAAAGTTAGAGGCGACAACTATCCTGACACAGGGGG
>NZ_JACJFH010000351.1:0-202 GCF_014164495.1 Pseudoalteromonas sp. SG41-5
TCAATGCTTTGCCAATGAATGGCTTCTTTTTGAGTTATGTCTAATAACTGTTGGTATTTACTTTCATCATCACCGTCAAGCGAAGTAGGGTATCTATCTTCGTCAATAAGTGATAAGTGAATTAAGCTGCTCATAGATAATAGGCTCGTGTTGTGTGATTATCGAAACTAATCAATTAAAAATAAAGGTAAATATAATGAGT
>NZ_JACJFH010000035.1:0-45298 GCF_014164495.1 Pseudoalteromonas sp. SG41-5
ATGAAGAAATAGTCGAACAGGTTTCGCAAGCGTGGAATAAATTCATTTCTGTTCCTGATACGGTTAAAAGCATATGCTCTAGAGACTGGATAAAATTGACTTAATCTTTATGCAGATTGGTATAACTACTCCCTCATTATTAGTTCGCTCACTTCGGATATTTCTGCCCTTACTTCGGGGGTTTTCAGCATAAATACAATCTAAGAAATTAAAATGAAATTTTAACCTAATCAAAGTCAAAGCATGCGCCTTTGATTTGATAATACTCGATCGGTAAATTAAACTTGCTTTGCAGTTCATTCAGATAGGAATGTTCTACACTTGTGCATTTTACAGGACCAGCAACAATTAACTTTTCAACGAAACCTGCTTGATAAAAGTAGGCATACTCTAGAAGTTGCCCAATTGCTTGCCGTATGCATGATTTAGCACTAAATGCTGTTTTGATTTCATACAATCTGTACTTATCACCCAATTGGAGAGTCAGATCAACTCTTCCGCATCCTATAACGTTTTCAGTGCCGACGTTATCTCTGCCATAGACTAGCACTAATTCATCATACAAAGCTTGTTGAAGATCATTGTGTAGGAGGCGTACATCAATTTGTTCATCTATCTTATAGGTTAGTTTGGTAAATGACTGTTTTGTTCTGCAACCTGGTTTGAAAATAAAAGGTGGAGTAGAAGGTTTGCCATTTTTTGATGCTATCTCTATGTGAAGGTACAAAGGTAGTAAGCGATCTAACACTTCACAAACTCGGTGAAAATCAATTCTTTCACGATTTTGTTTTTCACCTAGGAAAATAAAAGCATTAGTTTTGCACCATTCTGACTTGATTATGGTTGGCTGAAAGTCTTCACTTCTAGAGCCGTCATGTTCAACATCATAGTGCCACATGCTTAAATCGTAAAACTCAGTTCCGAATTCATAGATGTATTCATTGAATAAATTAATTTTCTCTATTAGAGCATTAAGGTTTGGATGATCTCTACTAGGGCGAAGGGAGAATGCTACTCCGTATCGAAACGAATTATTTTCAAAGCCGATGTTAAATTGAAGCTCGGCTCGACCTCCGAAATGAGCTCCCCAATCTTCATTTAATCCCCTTTGGTCAAATACATACTTTGAGGGAACTCGTGATAAAGAATGAATTTTTTTCCTCAATTCTTGAAGGTTACCCAGCTCATATTCTGTGAGCATTTCATTAATTTTACTTGCAATGTGAAACAGAGATTTCATTTAAAAACCTAAAAGTTATAACTGAATTAAGTATTACATTTGGATTGTTATTGGCCAACTTTGATTTTTGATAACAGTACTTGATTTAATTTTTCTAATCATAAAGTGTTAGTGATAGAGGTTGCGTTTATTTTTTATGCATCATAATGTTGTGATTTATAATAAAATAAAAATTAATATAATCAATCGTTTAAAATTCCTATAAATTTTAATTATGAAATATACACTTTGTATAGTTGCCAATTTAGTGACCTTCTGTTTAAAATATAGCTTCATTGTTAATAGTTTTTTATTGGTTGTGTTATGGAAAATCGAAGTGAATTTTTGGATGAAGCAATATCTATTCAAGTTAGTGCGTTGCTTCTAGTGAAACAAGCTGCAGTTGTAGATATTCAATTGGCTGCGCACCTTTTCTGTATTCAATCTGAAGCTGATGTGGTTGCTATACGTGATGCAAGTACAATGACATTGCAACGACTAGCTAGAGAAAAAACAGTTATTAACGCGGCATCGCTTGGTTTGAATGGAATTAAACAAATGCTAGATGCTATTAAAAGTGCTGAGAATAATGATTCTAAGCTTGGCAAGCTTAAAAACTTAGCTGCAAGTACCTCAATCGCTGTGGTGGGGAATTAATTATGAATGCAATTAGTTCAGAACTCATAGGTTTAGTGGATGGAAGAAGTGTTTCATATAATATAACAAGAGACATTTCACTGATTGTTACGCTGATGTCTCTTAATGCAAGACCAGCTCTTGTTGCTGAGCTCTTTCCGTATATCAAAATTGGACGCTATAAAGAAATAAAAAGGGAAGTAGACACTATTTCTTCTAAGCCATTTGAGTTCAAGAAAATTGCAAATTCGGTTGGTTATGGATGGGTTGATTCAAACCGCGAAGGCTTTTTGATAGCGAATCTGCTATTTAATGAAGCTAAAGCTCTGTACCCTAATTTTGATTTTGATAATGATAATGTCTTTGCCGATATGCTTGTTAATGTTTGTATAAGCTTTAATAAGCGATTCCAAGATTTGGTCGACCCAATTGACATTAATCAAGTTAATTCATTGTTTTGTGGAATTTCTAAGCAGGACTTATATCCAAATAGATGCTCATGTGGCCGCTTTTATTTAAGAACAACCCAAAGTTTCACTTCTTCTTGTCCTTGGTGCCGTTGTGGTGTTAATCCTAAATCAGTGAAAACAATCAAACTTAAAAAAGTAAATATCCATCATTTCTTTCAAGAGCAATCAGTTCGGGTACAACACACGCAAGTAGCTAAAATTTCGTAGGTTGAAAGGAATGAGATTCTATTTAAGTTTAACCGTTGTAGCATTGGGAGTTATGAATGCTGGCTTTGTGTCTGCTAGTAGCTCACCGGTTTCTGGAAAAGAAAAGCCTAGTAGAGGATGGCACTTTTACGAAGATCCTGAGCTTGTAGATGAGGAAAAGCAAGAAGTTCCAAAGACGCAACCTTCTGCACAGCCAAATGTTAAGAAACAACCAGAAATGGTTGAAATTAATTCAGCGTGGTTGAAAAAAAACCTTCCTAAATTACTCAATACAGCTATTGATGATCCTAGCACAGAGAACATTTCTAACTATTATTACGCACAACGTTTAGCTATCGACAAAGCGAATGCATTTAGCGATCAAACAAAAGAGTTTTTTATGTTTGAAGAGCAACTTTCTGAAAGTAACCGCCGACCAAATTCAAGTAACGCGCTATTTGCTCATAAAGTAAAAACAAATAAAGATAAAGCCAAAGTGTTCAATTCTTTATTTGATAAAGCTGGGCTGTGGATGTTCTATCGTTCTGACTGCCCTTATTGCCACCAACAATTTCCTGCGATGGAGTCCTTAGCTAAGATTATGGGGGTTGATGTGTTAGCAATCTCGATGGATGGCATTCTTTTAGATAAAGAGTTCCCGGGTGTTAAGCATGTGATCGACCCTAACATGACTTTATCTCGAAAATTTCAAGTGAACATTACCCCTACAACAATGCTTGTCTCAAATGATGGCCAGCACTTTCAAACAATTAAATATGGCATGGCATCAGGTAGTGAACTTGTTCAAAGAGCACTTTATGCAGCAAAACGTATGAACCTTATTAGTGAGGAACAATTCGTTAAAACACAAGAAGTAAAAGACATTCTTTTATCAAAGGAGCCTTTAGTAGTTGAAAAGCAAAAGTTAGAAGATAACCCTTCAATTCTATCTGACCTACTCAGAAAACGGCTTAATGAGATTAACCTTTCAACGACATCAAAGGCTCAGTAATGTTTAAAATTAATAAATTAAGAGTGTTAATTGCACTTAGCGTTTTGTCTCCATCAGCTCTTGCTTCAACTGTGATGGAAGATGTCTTTACTGAAGCTGTAACATTTCAAACTACAACAGCTACTTCATTTAGCACTCCAACAAGAAACGGTTTAAGTTTTGGTGGGGCTTCTTACAGAGTAAAAGGGGTAAGAGCGAATGTTGTTAATTTTCAACCTCCGAAAATATCTGGAGGCTGTGGTGGCATCGATTTTTTTGCGGGAAGCTTTAGCTTAATAAACTCAGACCAATTAGTGCAAATGGGAAGGGCGATTGCACAAGGTGTACCATCATATGCCTTTAACTTGGCTTTAACTTCAGTTTGTCCCTCATGTAGTAAGTTAATGTCAGACCTTCAAACAAAACTTGATGAATTTAATCAAATGACGGCTAATGGCTGCGAAAAGGCTGTTGGATATTTGGGAGATCTGAAATTAGATGACGGAACAAATGCAGTCGATACTTTCAAGAGCTCAGTGCAGTTTGGTGCTTTAGAAGGGCTCGCAAATGATGCTTCAGGTTGGCTGACAGATAGAGGTGAGGCAAACGCTACGAAAGGCGATACAGATAATACAGCTGTTAAAGCAGAAAAAAATGGTGTCGAAGTAGAAGTTAATACAGCTCATCATATTCTAGTAAATGCAAATGTCAGTGCATATACCCATTCTTCAATTTCAGGTTTGGGTGGTGCAAACTTAAAAGATCTGATTATGTCGTTAACCGGTACAACAATTTCGAGAAAGTCTGGAAGCACAAGCTCGACAGATACCGGGATTGACGTAATAACTAAACCTGCAACTGTTTCATTGAGAGATATTTTCGAAGAGTCTGATACAGGCTCAATTAGATTAATGAAGTGTGAAAGCACAGATCCAAATTGCTTAGACCCTATTGAACAAACTATCTCAAGCAGAGGCTTGGAGTACATTTTTGATGATATAGCAGAAAAGCTCGTTGCCAAAATAGATAAAAGGCTGAATGTAGCTCAGACGGCAGATGAAATAGCACTACAAGCTATTGCAGATATAAATGCTTCAGAGTTAGTTAGCGTATTAAAAAGCCCTCGGTTGGCAGCAAAGACATTATCATTAACAGCACAGGAAGCTGTAGCGCAGCAAATAATAACAGTACTTCAGGAAGTACTTCATAACATCAAGTCTAATTCATCTGTAGGCGTTTCACTAAAAGGGGCTGTTGCTAAACCGTATATCGAATCACTGGATAAGCTCAATGATGATCTTGATAAAATGCGTTACAAAATAGGTGAAGATTTGAAGTTGGTTGCCACGCCATATGCGGTTACCCAGGCAATGAAGTAATTTAAAAATAAGCTGGTGGCATTTAGCTCATGTACTATTAAGTTGTTGTGTCAAAGCGCCTTAACAAACAAATATATGGTAAAATTTGTTTGTTAAGGCCTTTTTATTGAAGATTGTTAAGAGAGTACTCATCCAAAGTATACTTAGAAAATAGGCGAGTTAGCTCAATACAATGTAGGCGAAATATGGCGGAATCTAGGGAATCTAGGGAATCAAGGGAACTTAGAAGCTTTTGGAATATGGCGATAGCTGTTATTGGTATAATTTATCTTTTGCATACCTACGTTACAAATAGGGTTGTTGCATTTCTCAGTGATGGTACCCCAAATACAACATTAGTTTTACGAGGCTGTACATCAGTTGAATGTCATATCAAAGGTACATTAAGAACAGATCCAATATCTTTGGAAAGCTACATTTTGAAAAGTGATGGAGCAAAGCTTTATTTTAATCGCGATGAAATTTCAAGTTTGTCATGGCCAGTTGTAGATGCCAATTCTGAATAAGCTTTTGTAATCTTGCTATTCTGGTTAGAGACAGGATATAAGCGCTCTAACAAGATAATGCTAGCCGAGTTTGAATATTTTAATGATACTGTATTTTGGTTGGTGCTAAATGATCCAGTAATTCCCAGCTGGCTCTTTATTTCATTATGAGCCCATTCAACGAACTGTTTTGAGCCACTACATAAGCCAATACCAAAGCATTTATTATTTCTTTGGTAATATTTCCTAACCCATCCATCACCTTCAATATAGCCTGCAATAAATGCCAGTACATTAGTTGATTGAGACAATTTAGGTGGGCTTAGAGTTAAACTTTTCCTACGTACAATGCCAAATTGTTTTAATGATTTAGCAATTACCTTAGAGGTAAATCTAAGTTCAACCATAACCGCGTTACTTGCTGAAAACCGGTAACTTAAGGTGTTACCAAAATCTAAATACTTAGCAAAATCGATCAAAATGGGCTCATTGTTAATGTGTTGAGAAAGGCCAATA
Source organism: Pseudoalteromonas sp. SG41-5 (assembly GCF_014164495.1). Classification (NCBI taxonomy): domain Bacteria; kingdom Pseudomonadati; phylum Pseudomonadota; class Gammaproteobacteria; order Alteromonadales; family Pseudoalteromonadaceae; genus Pseudoalteromonas; species Pseudoalteromonas sp. SG41-5. The sequence continues at coordinate 5,883 of NZ_JACJFH010000035.1, forward strand.
CGTTTATCACCATCAACCCATCCATCTGCAGCAATAAAGCCAGCCCAGAACGCACTTTCAATTGATTCGTCAGAAAAACATTCATCATTTACTGCAAAGCGGTCATAAGCGAGTTTTTTAACTTCAAACTTGGGGTTAAATCCATCTTTACTGGCTGGAAATTGTTGAAGAAAGCTAAGGGTATTTGGGTGCTCGTGGTTTTCTCCTGTACGTTTTACATGAAGATTGCAATTGTATGTTTTAGGTAGCGGTGGAGACAATATAAACCCTCTTTTACTAACAATATCTTTAAGCTTATTAAAATTAAAATATCTCTTTTCTTGTGATGAGTTTTTGTAACATTCAGCGCAGCCGTAGTGTTTTTGGCTAAGTATAATTTCAAAACCAGTTTGAAATTCATTACCGCAGCGACATAAAAAGGTTGGTTTTAAATCTAGTAATGCAAGTTGCTGATTAGTTACTAGTGATGTCCAGTGCTCGAGGTCTATAATGCTTGGGCTTATAGATTTGGCGCATGCAGGGCAATCGGTGAGGTGTTTATTGCTTCTAGGGGTTACTTTATCCTTGTTTAAAAAGGGATGAATTTTCTTGTTAATTAATAAACCGCATTTGTGCTTAAATATTGCGTAGCCTCCAACCCCCTTGTATGAATGGAGGTTATATTCCGAACCTTTGGCCAACATTAACCGTTCTTTTAATTCAATGATACTTAGCCGAGAAGACTTACCTTTTAACTTTGAATCGCAGGGACCCTGGCAAGTAATGTGGGTATTATTCTTTAGAAGGGCATGCTTAATATTACTCAGTTTATGTGAAACTTTTTTTCCGCATTTCACGCCTGAGCCAAGACTTTTGGTACATATTAGGTCAATTTTATCTTTGCTAACCAATATTAAGTTGCTCTGGTTCTCTACCTTCGCTAGATATTTATCGCACAATTTAAACTGGAATGTCTTACTTTCAAGGATAAGTTTTTGTAGTTGCTCAAGTGTGAAGCTTTGTCCAGTATCACAAAGAGGGCATGTGATTTGTTGACACTTTAAAGAGCGGTTTACTAAGTACCGGGGTTTGGATTTAAAGTGTATTTGATGAATATTGCAAAATACACTTAATGAGGTATTTCGACTCTCGATAATTTCATTGTCTCCAGAATGAACAGTGAAACACGCTCTGTAATTGATATCTTTTTTTTGGGGGTGTGACTTGCACTCGATGGCAAACCTTTTAAATAAGGAATTGAACTTTTCAACTGAAAGAGGGTATCTAAACATCAATAGTTCTTGCTTTATAAAAATAGCAGCTCAGTAATGGCGGGTTCTGGAGCAATTCTGAGTTTAACGTAAGTTTGTGTTTGTTACATGTAACGTTCATCATCATGGTTTTCAAATGAAAAATTAATCCCATTAACTTTAAATAGATTGGAGCCTTTAAAGTCCACAAAATCCAAATCGAATAAAGCAAGATTAATCCCTGCGCTTAAAGAGCTTTTAAATGCGATTCCATCATAACCTAAGGATTTTATTAACTCCGCAATAATTTGAGTAGGAGCATAGTCTGATTTTTGGTCACTATTAGTTAAAGGTTCAGAGAAGGCTTTATCAATATACTTCCAAACAGCTTCTATTTTCTTAGCATCATCAGGCTCTGCAAAGAAAAACGGTAAAGTAACATTAGGATGTCTTGAAAAGTCGATTAGTCTAAGCTCATTTTTATTTGAAAACTTAGCAACTGAAACAGTTGAGCCTAACCAAGGGCGTATCTCTGACATAGCAGTTTCTTTGTCTGAGGCAACATATAAACAAGGAATCCCCTTGGGGTTGGCTCTGCCCTCAGTGGCACTATCTTTCAAAGGTCTCATACGGGATTCTGGATAAGGTACAAATATATCGTCTACTTCAATATTATCTTGCATAAAAGGTACGGTGTTATGTCCCATTTGTGCTCGCCAAAGCTCTGAGTTTGGAGGGATAATCATAACTCGACTGGTACATGTGTCCTTAATGCCTTTTAAAAAGTCCTGTGAATCACGGTCTAGAACGTATCTTGATTTATTTCTTACTGATTGACTGAATTGACTATAACTAGCCCAGGATTTAAAACTCATAAAATTCCTTTAGATATTAGTAAGTACCCAATTTATTCAATTCACAATTTAAGTGTATAACAAATAGAAGGTTTCATTCATTCATTACATAAAGTCTTTTGATTAAGTAATTGTAATGTTCAGCTTCACTTGTTGATCTGATACAGCTCTTTAATGGAGAGATCTTACAAGGCTCATCACCAAAAACAATGATAGGTACATGGCCATAAAACATAACCGTGTTAGTGTCATCAGTGAAAGAAACGTTCAGCTTAGGTGTAATTGGCAAAGGTCTTTTCACCTTGATAAATTCGCCTGGTTTTGATTTCACTAATTCAATTTCTTTTTCAACCCATGGCGCCCATTCAGATCTAGTTTTACCTGAAGGTGGGTTATCTTTACTGCCGGCTAAATACGTAAGAAACTCTTCTTTGTTAATTGTTCTCATACTGTTTTTGTTACACCAAGTAAAACCAACTCGTTTAACTGGGCCATCAGCAACTTTGATCAGCCTGTATATTTGCAAGGTGATAGCGTTAGGGCAAATTGACTGTATTAGCTCTCGCTTTTGACCTTGATTGAGTTTGCTGCTGTTGATGAGCTCTTTTATTATCACTTTTTGTAAATTACATGCATCCACCAGCTGTGAAGCTGATTGATAATGATTTGGCGCCAATTGGATAAAGCCAGGTAGTCTAAATGGGTATTTAGGTGAGTGATTATAATCTGGCGTAAACCGGGCAAAAGAACCTGTGGCCATACTTAATGCAGTAAAGCCGGTATGCTTTTCAGGGGTTACTAATTCCCAGCCACTAGTATCGGACATGTCACCAGCTGAAGCTGGTAACTTATAGCATTCAGCATGAACCACCTCACATTCATGAAGGAATTGGTTAAGTACTTCAGTCGCACTAACTAATTGGTTGAATGCAAACTCAACATCACTATACAAAGACATAGGCAATTCACTTTAGCGGTTACTATCTATACCATCATACCATTAGTTTTATATAAAGCATACAGGGGTTCTAGGGATTTTCCCCTCTAAAGTAACATAAATCGCCACAACCCTCGCAGTTAATGGCTTGTGGAGCTGGGTTACCTTTCATTTTAGACTTCATTTTCAACAATAGGCCTAGTTATTTCCTGTAAATCAGGTAGTTTGCGGTTACTAGCGAACTGATAAGTGCCGCTCAGATTAATGTTCTGCCATGCAACGGGTGATACTTGTCGAGTTATTGCTGCTTTTTCCTCGTCACCAACTTCTTCAAAGTGCAGTAATAGATGACTTAGGATCATCGAGTTAAAGTAGATAATAGCATTTGCCGTCAAACGGGCACACTCGTTCCAGACGACTATTTCTGATTCGTTTTTTCCACGGAACTGGTCACGATTGACCGATGCAATAGCTCGCCTGAGGAAATGCCAGGCTTCGCCTCGGTTCAGTGCTCGTTGAACATATTGGCGCAGACTTGCATCATCAATATAATCAAGTAAATATTGGGCTTTGATGAGCCTATTATATTCCGTTAATGCTTGTAATATAGGGTGTCTAGATTGATAACCAGATAATTTGCGTACTAGCAATGCCTGTGTTGTGCGTTTTTCTTGAAGGGATAACACAATACGCTGAATATCCTGCCAGCCTTCTTCAATCACATTCATTTTTATCGGCTTTTTCAGCGCCAGATGCGTGTTTCCGTCGTCGCTTTCAGTTACGTTAAATAGGTCATTGATCACACTGGTGAACTGAGCATACCTAGGCGCAAAACTATAACCGCATAAATCCAATAAGGCATAATTAACATGATTAACACCATGGGTGTCGGTTGAGAGGACATCTGGCTTAAGATCACTAGTATTAGATTGTAGTAAGTCGTAAATATAATGGGACTCATGCTCATTAGATCCTATGATACGGGCATTTAACGCACTATGATTGGCAACTAACGTCATGGCCGTAATACCTTTGTTGGTGCCGAAGTATTTCGAGGAGTAGCGAGTTTTAAAAGTCTCAAGGTGAGTTTCAAATTTTTGCCCATCGGTACTGGCGTGCAGGACGTCTTCTTGGATGTGATAGTGGCGGAAAATAGGGAGTGCCGCTACTGCGTTATTGATGATATCACTAGCCTCTTGCAAGGTTTCAGGCCTAATATAATTAGCTTGTATAGTGCTTAGATGCTCATAACTGCGATCAGATATTTGTGCCATCCCATATACGCCGCGATGTGTCGCATTCGCAATTAGAATAGCCAATAAATCATCCTGATTGGCGCCTACTTGTTTTTGTATTGGCAGCACGTGTGCGAAGCATTGCATAAAGTTGGTTTCTTGTTCAACATAACGCAACACATCAGCAATACTGACGGGGATCATTTGTTTAAAGAAAGGGTTGTTGACAAGTGATTGGGAGCCTTTAACTGGCAGTCGCCATCGTGTGCCACTTCGGCTCTTCATGATCACATTGCGGTTATCACCATTATCAATGTGACGAGCAACATCTTCTAGGGATGTTGTTAAGCGTATTTGTTTTACTTGCAGTAGCTTCTGAATCGGCTGCTTTAGCTTTTCCAATGTTGATGATGCCAATAGATCAGGCTGTATTGACGATGCAATTAAGTCGTCTTCTAGCGCACGATATTTAGTGACGTTTGATAAGTAAATTCGACCATTAAGCCGAGAAGCCAGTTGACGGTAAAGCAACCATTCGTATCGCTGTGGATGAACAACATCCTTGTTAATTAACCATGGACGATGTTTTTGTTGGATAAGTGTACTATCCATTGTTTGCAATGTATTACCTGCTAATAGTTCTGTTTTTGTGGTTTTGAGCTGGGTCACTAATGCTTCTGAGCCTTTACCTGCTTGGCATTCAAGACATAGAAACACGGGCCTTAATAACTGCTCAATTAACCCGTTTTGATCATCATAATATTGCCATTGATATTCTTCTACCGTGCGTTTTTGCTTTTTTAAGTACAGGCATAGCGTTTCTATATCTTGGTTATTCATTACACTTAATGCTTGTTGCCTAACCGTTGCAAATGGTTGATTATCGTCGATACTGTCATCAACAAACAGATGCAGTAATTCTGCGGCTTTGGTGACATTGTCTGCAGCTGACCTCCATGAGTCAAACACTGCCTGTTGGGCAAACGCATGCGCAGCTTCTTGTTGTTTACGGATATGATGAATAAACCCATCAGCCAATCGCTCTAGGCTTTGCCGTATGCGTTGAGTCAGAAAACACAGCAACCATAGGTGTTGCTGTGGACGCTTAAAGCGTTTTAGTTTACTGCCATAATAATCCACCATTTCACCGAAGTGTTGTTGGTTTTTAGACGATAAGGCTAAGCCCTTAACAGCATTATCAATCTGTCTTGTATAAGGCTGTAACTGATGATACACCGTCAGTTCTTTTTTTAGCTCTGTCACCATAACGCTTTTTGCACCGGCTCGAAGCTGGCTTAAGGAGAGCCCATCTTTGTCATCGATAATAGTATTTAGAAATCCGTGTAGTTCAGATGAAACATGAATACGAAGCTTATTATTTAACGCCTTCTTGACCTGTTGGATAACACGACTGATAAGCTTTTGTAAGACAGTATATTTAGGGATGGCAATTCTATGCGTTGCTAGATATTCAGCGGCTGCATCGAATAGATAACGAGGCTCAAGCCAAGCTTTGCCGACCATAACAAGATGTTCGTACAGCGGCGCAAAGTGCAGACTTTCGTCCCATTTCTGATAGTTTAATAACCTCAGTATTCTTTGATATATACGGTCACGCTGCATCTTATTAATGCTGAAAGGCCTGATCCCTTTGCCTCCTTGAACTTGCGTTGAAATAAACTGCATATCGTCAAAGATGAGGTTAAAGCTAGGTGAAAGAATCACAGGCTTAGACTTAAAATACCCTAATAACGCAATGAAATAGCATCGGTGGTTCCTTAGGCGAATACTTTTCAACTCTGTTAACTCGATCTCGTTTGGCGTAAAATACAATCGTTGTTGTTCAAGTGATAATAGCGGCGGAGAATATAGATCAAGCTGCTCAGCTTTGGTAAGAATTGATAGTTCGTTTTTTATAGCCATAGGAATTAAATTAAGTTTAAGGGGTTGTTAACCTCATAATTTGCCATACTTTGGAGAAGTAACCCACCTTTGTATGCCTTTAAATATGGTGAGTATGGCGATTTATGTTACTTTAGAGGGGAAAATCCCTAGAACCCCATACACCTCAGCATCTGCGTTTTTGTCCTTTGTTTCATTTTTCTTTTATTTATTTTTATCTTCTTGAAGTAGGGCGCAACCCAATTGGGGCTGTTCAATGGCACTATGGGTGGGTGAGTATTGATTAAAGGTATTAGTATGATGGTATAGCTTTAGTGTTTTAAGGTAGCCGGAATTCTTAGAAACAAGTATCTATAAGAAAATAACAGTGAATCTTTTATATCCTACTAAATGCTTAATAAAATGTTAGCGTTTGTAATGCTCATATCGAAAAATTATGCGAAAAGAAATTCCTGCTCCCGTTATTGCTGTTTTATCAGATAATCTGCATGAGATAGAGTCACACGTTGGATTAGATAACTTATTTACGTATGCTGACGCACCAGGAGAACCGCCTGTAGGGTCTAAACAAGTAAAAATACAAGCTTGATTATTTGTCCTCGAAACTTGGGATGAAAAAAGTCAAATAAGCCTAGGAGTGTTTAGGTTTTGAATTACCCGTTTAATGCTTGCGTCCTAAATGGCCAAGATTTGAGCCGCTGGAATAGAAAATGTATTTGGCATGGGAAGATCTACTTCTTATTTCGTTTTTAGGCCGATTTCGAATGGGCCGCGAAGCCCATAAATGAGTAAATAGAATTCTTAATGGCTACACTGCGGCAAGGGCAGTTTGATACTATTAAAATTGGGTAGGGTATTATTAGAAAGCGTTAAAGAAAGAGTTTTATCTGAGCCAATAATTTTTATATAGCCAGACTCTTTATCTAATGTTTTTAGGCCCGTAAAAAATACCTCAGCAAACCAAAGATCTTTGTCTTTATCCAATGTAAATCTTTTTTTGCTACATCACCTCCAGCGCCACTATAACCAATTTCTACAACGTAATATTCTTTCATATTTACCCTCTTATTTTAGATTAATTACTTTTTTACTATTGAACCACAAAGTTGGCCATCACGCTCAGAGTAAGAAAATTTAAAATTTTGAAACTCAGTTGATACCACTTTTATATTCTCAAGTTCAGCTGAGTAAGTGTCATTCAATAGTTTTTCCTCTCCACTTATAGTGTTTAAGGCCGCATACGTAGTAAGAAGATCCACTTTTATTTGCTTTTCGATTGCAGCTCTATCATATGATAATGGATAACATGCAGTATTATCCCCAGGGATAATTGCTGTAGCTTCGCTAGATAAGCACGCTAAGATTATTGATATTAGTGCTGTACTATTTTTCATTGTAAGTCTTCCACATCGAGCATTTAAATCTAAGCTATCACACTCTTTAAATCGCGCTATTTTCCAGAATTAAACAATTTAACAGGGCCGAAACGCACAGTTCCTTGCTTTGAGCTCAACAGAGGCAATATCAAAGTAATGATTAAGGGAGTGTAAAATTCAAGTGGCAAAGTCATGCCGTATCGAAAATATGAATTCAAGCTGCAACTTACAATAGATAATGAAATACAAAGTGAAATGTAAAATAACCCGCGTATTGGGCTTTGCTTATTTTTAATGAGTAACATTTGAACCTCCAATTAACATCACTCAATGATAAATTTCAATGGAACATATTAAGTTTGTTTTTAATTAAAATTTCGCTTTTTTTAGACCAAACATATTGGCATAAGTGGTATTGTAAAAAAAACATAAGGATTTCATATGATTAATATCTTGTCCCCGGATATATTGAAAGCTTGTATGCTTGCTGAGAACACAAGTAGGCATAATCTAAAGGTGGAAATGGAAGTGCTTACTCCGTCATCCTTTAGATCTGTTAGGCGTATCTTTATTTACTTCATATTAGACGGGGAAAAGATTGGCACAAGCCTTGCTTTTTATAACTTGAATGAAGCTGATGACTTTTTAACGTCACTTCATGAACAATTTAAACAAATAAATGCACCGCTCAGGGTAGAAATTCCTTTGTGCGGCTAACGCAAGGAGTTCCATATGTATGCTATTTTCGCCACCTTTATGGCATTTTCTCAGCCTCAATCAACTGAAATTGAAGTGGTGAACATTAAAGAATTACCAGCTGTTAACCTTGAACGTGGCGCTGGAATTCTTCCGCCTAAGAAAAAAGGTGAAAGATAACAAATAGTCACATAAAAGCAATAATAAAGCACTATTGCTGGTGGACTCTCAGTACATTATTATTACACCCGATGTAGTAGTTAAAGATGGATGTTAATTTGGGAGTTTCACCTGTTGCCTTAATCGGCTTGTTATTCTGCTTCGTTTTTTGGGTTATTTCTTTAGCTGCATTCTTAAAGCGCGAATCGATCCGTTCCCTTGCAATAGCGCAGCGTGTCAGAAAATTGGTTCAAGAATCAATTCAATTGGAAATTTACATGAAAGGCTTACCAGTTAATGATGAGCGAGCTGCGGTCTTTCAGAGAATTCAAGAAATTAAAGCTGAGCTTGCTGATATCGAGGGTTACCCTCAGAAAAATAGCTTTATCCCTGCATATACACCAAATATAGAGCCTGAAAATGTAGTTAGTTTAACTAGTTACAAACGCAGAGCTTAATATGGATTACATTAAAGCATTTATAGTCTACTACAATGAGCTATTTACTGTAGGGGGGGCTAGTGACTTCTTTTTAAAGTACCTGATGAGTTTTTCAGGTTTACTGTTTTTGGTTTTTTGCATAACCATCATTAAAGCCTACCTCAAAAAAACATCATCTTCACACTTGTGTTTAGTAGTATTCGTTACATTGTCCTATTTATCAACCGACTACTTAATGACAATCGAATACTTAAGTGAAACTGCTGGTTTTATTGATGGTATAGTCAATATGTACTTGATGTTCTCACTTTTTGATAGCATCACAGCGCTTCTTATTGCTTTATTGTTCCCATTCATACGAAATGGAAAAAGGTACTCAGACGCTTCAATAACTACAATGTATGTCTTACTGGTTAATTCTGTCTTGCACCTAATTTTAATGTCTAATTATATTACTCAAAATTCCCTTAACCCTTATTTAGGCTTTTTTTATTCCATTACTGTAAATATAAACGACTTGATATTACTTAGTGCATTTCTGGCCCCAACATTTATTACTAAAGTAAAAAATCATTTCACGGAAAAACTGTTTTTACGCCTGTCGGATTAAAAATGGCCAGAGTCCTTCTGGCCATTTTCTTTCTAATTTGATTTTTCCTAGGCTGATTTGGACGGTTTGGCTTTAATCGTTAAAGCATTTTCTAATGAAGTTTTAATCTTTTTAGTAATTGTTGGAACAAAAGTAGGATCAATAATGCCGAAATCCGCACTTTCCTCTAATGAACCTGCAACTATTTTGTTCACAGTTTCAAGAAGCTCCTCTGGTCTAACATCTTCTAGGCTCGTGTTTTCATTTATGTTCAGAAGAAGGTAGTCCAGGCTTACATTTTTTTTAATCGCTGTAGTTAAAATAAAATCCCATGGCATAGAAGGGCGGCTCAACCACATTTTCATAGTGCTCGCATTATGCCCTAAAGCTCGACGTCCATTTTCATCTTCAATTTCATGTAGCTCATCAACATCCCACACCTGCTTGCATCGTTCTAAAACTTGCGAGACGTATTTTTTCTTTGAGTCATCATCTAGATTTTTAAAGTATGTATCAGCCATGTTTGGTTGTTCTTATAAGATCACTATCTTATATTCTAACAAAATAAGATAAATTTAAAATGAACAAATAAAATTATGTTGATCCTTGTCACTTTTTGTTAGGCAATAAACTTATATATTTCAGTAAATTGAACCCAATATAGACAACCAAGAACAAAATATTTGAGATCAAAACAAATTATTCAACACATCCTCAAATGCCTTTGAATCTTCATCTACAATATACATTGCAGTTGTAACTTCTTTAGAATGGCCCAGAAGTTTACTAATTCTGCTTATCTTTACACCTTTTTCATCGAGCCAAGTCGCGTATGATCGTCTTAGAGAATGGGGAGCAACAGTATTATATTTTTTACAAAGTTCATAAATAGCGCTGCCAGTTAAAGGGTTACTATTTTCAACATCAATATTTCCACTACGTGGCACTTTGACAAATAACGGACCAGGCTTTATACCTCGAACGTTCAACCAGTCTTCCAAAGCAATTTTTGTAACAGGGTGGATTGCAACATATCTTTCCTTATTACCTTTACCAATAATCTTCAAATACTGAGTATTTACTGTAACTCTATCTTCGCTACTAAGCTCTAAGACTAATGATGAAATCTCTATTGTGGCCAACTCACTTCTTCTTAACCCTGTACCAATTAAAATATGAAAAAGCGCCAAATCTCTCAGCATTTTATTTCTATTAGTTGGGTTTGAGCTTGCTATTCTCCCCAAAAGCCCCTGGAAACTAGAACGAGAAATTACCTGATGTTTTTTAATTCTAGAGCCGGTTTCTCCTTTCACTTTTAGAATGCCATCTAGCTGCAATCTAGAAATCTGTCCTAACAAATAGGCATGCTCACATACACCTTTTACAACGGATACATATAATGAAATCGTTTTTGGAGATAGTTCCTTGGCCTTTAGGTTATGGATAAGGCTATTCAAATCAGTTGAACTAATTTCTGCCCAATTAATATCATAAAAATCTGTGTAGCCGGTATGTTTTGCAATTGCTTGCAAACATCGAGTGACAGTCTCTTTGGATGTATCCGCCGCCAAAGAGTTAACATAATTAAATATCGGACATTTAGGGTTTACATAAATCTCATTTAATTTTTGTTTTATCTTGGTGGCCGGTAATTGAGGCTCTTTTAAATCGATAATCTTTTCCAATCTGCTGTTCATAATTTTAATTCATACGAAAACTTAAGCACTGTACATTTATACACCCCAACTCAACTTTTGTAAATACCCATTTATGCAATTAATGTATTATGTTAAATTGATCGTTTTGTGAAAATTAGCAACGCAATATCCTGTGTAATTTAAATTTTGAAAAATAGAATTAGTGGAGTGATTGACTAACCTCAATGTAAGGTCAGAGCATTATAAAACGGGTTGTTAAGTGAAACTAAGTGTGTTTTTCTTCTAGACCTTTATGGTAATCGTAACTTTATAAATGCTGCTCCAGTTAATTGATATAGCAAAAGTATGCTTAGAGCCTCTTTAATACTCATTATAACACTGACATACGGTAAAGAAATTTCTAAGCCGGTAATAGCTAATATGAACACTGAAAGTATAAAAAGAATCAACATACCTGGCATTGAGTTTTTAACATCTTGCCATGAAGGGATCATGCATTGGGTTATGGCAAGAACAACCAGCCAATGAAAAGCAAAAAGTGTTATATCAGCAAGGCTATGTGAGGCCAGTACAACTGGACCAATTAAATATAGCGTTATAACGCCTAGGTACATAGGGGCCATTCCGATAAGCAAGTCAATAACTTTAGAAAAGAGTGAGGAGCCATTTTTATAAGCAACAAAAGCTGCTGGCTGAACATTAATGCTCGGGATGAATTTACATGATATGACTTCTCTAAAAGTTAATTTGGCCATGAAGTAATGAGCTGCTTCATGCAACAGCATACCAATTAACCAAAGCAACTTTGTAAAATAACTATGACTTCGTTTAATGTATTCACGTAGAAAAATATTTACAAGCAATAAGGATATTAATAAAACCATGATCGTTCAAATTTTATAATAGTCTGATAGTAGACTGTATCGGGATTAAGTCTATGATTTATCAACAAATGCATGGTTGCTAATTATCAACCTCATTAGACAATAATACAAACTCAATCAAAATAAGCCCAACTATAAGTGCAGATATCATTGTTATACTTTATTTATCCATTTTCACTAAATATAAGAAAGCTAAAACTCCCCCTATAAATACCCACATCAAAATTTGAAACTTCATACTCGAACCTCTAACTCATTGTATTCTGTATTCTTCAAGCATTTCTAAGGCGCTGTCTATTTTCGCCATGGTTTTAATATCAATTGATGATACTAATTTAGGGTTAATCTTGGAGGGGTCTGATATCCATGTGACATCATACTTTGCAAGTAAAATTGATTTAGCCGATTTTAGATTTTGTTCAACACTATCAAGAGCGTTCTTTTTTGTCTCTGCCATGTTAGACTCTCAAACTAGCGTGCTTTTTAAAGACATCACCGGTTATTGGGTTAATAAATACATCTGCCATCTGAGTTAATGATTCAATGGTGAACTGTGGATTGTTTTTCAAAACTCTTTGCCTCACAACCTCGTTTTTAAAAAATTCATCTGCTGGTATCGTGATTTGCTTACTATCATCAAGCCCAAGAGTAGTATCAAACCCTAATTCAGTTATTGTATCTATTGCGGAATTTAACTCGGTGAAAATAGCCAAACCAATATCGTTCATTTCATTCTTATTGATACCTCCCCCATCTTTATAAGAATATTGAATTAGAAAGACTTTTAAGGCACTTTGTATCTGATTTCTAATATCATTCAATGACATATTTAATTTTCCCAGTTAAATTAGCTACTTTTAATATACCGTTCAATCTCGATCAGAAACCCGTAAAAAAGTGAAATATAGTATTTTTATTTATGCTTCAAATAAAAAGTTTAGATTAAACATTAAGGCACAACTGTCTCTGTCATTGTGCAACGCCCCCCTTCGAGCTCCCACCCTTCTATGCAAGTGTTAGTGCTTGGAACACTTTCAGTTTTTATGCAATGCTCTTGAGCAAGTGTATATTCAACTGGGCAAGAGTAAGTTATGGGTGACGTTACGGTATTCACACAATCACTTTCGCTTAGTGAGCCACCATTGGGGCATGAGTAAATTAAATCTGCGGAAACTGTCATATTGCATTTTGAGCCAGATAAATCGTATTGTGATGGGCAAGTGTAGGTTATATTTGCAGTATGCACTTTTTCACATTGGTTACCTGCATCTAAGTATCCACTTGGGCACGATTTATTTGCCTGATAGCTATGAATTGACCTACAATTATATAATCCGGCACCACCAAGATAGGTATATCCATCTGGACACACTATAGGAGCATCTCTAGACCCTCCATTTGGGCCCTTACATTGGCTCGGTGATAAGTAACTAATGAGTAAAGTTTCATCTTCATCGCACTTATATTGTCCCATTCCATATTCTTCCACAACGCATTGTGAAGCTGAGTTAGTAGTAAACGTACAGTTATATGAATCTGGAACAGGATAGGTACCAGTTGGGCAAATATTGTAAACTGTATCGTCTTCATATTCGTGGCTTTGCCTACAGTCCATATAGTTATATTCAACAGTTTCAACTTTTTTACACTCTGAACCAGAGACACTATATCCGGCAGGACAATTCTTTGTGGCGTTTATCTGCGTGTCTTTGTAGCACGTGTTACTTGATCGTGTGTATCCTGCGGGGCACGAACTTGAGGCTGGTGTTGATGTTGTACCCTTGCATTGAGTACCTTCCAGACTTGTCCCACTTGGGCATGTTTTTGTGGCGTTTATTTCTACTGTTTTGGTACAGTTATTATTGCTTTCATTGTACTTAAACCCTGAAGGACATACTTTAATTGGATCTTCTACCAATGTTTTATAACAAAGATCTCCAGATAAAGTAAAACCCAATGGACAACTTATTCCTTTTACACTTAAAGATATCGTATAGTTTGCTTCCCCTGCAGCTCCAATTAAACCTGGGTAAATTGGAATATCTAACCCCCCATTGCTACTTGCAGTCACTGTGATTTGAATTGTTTGTCCTTGGCTTACGGGCTGCCCATTAACAACAACAGGGCCTGGAGCATCACCATGTAATGTAAAATTTAATAGTTGAGGACCACTAGCTTTATTACCACCAGCCGTATAAAGAGGCGGGATTTTGATAACAGTGAAAGGCTCATCAGTCTTACTCTTGAGTAAGTTGTTTGAAGAAAGTGTTTCAATTTGTGGGATTGATATAGCTGCATTAGCTTTAGCTATAAGAAATACAAGACTGACAATAGAAACCAACAAGTATGATGTAACTTTACCAATCGACATTTTAATTAACTCCAATATTACTATTGGTCTATTAAAACACCGCGATTAACGGTAAAGCGCTAAAAAAAAATCTATTTTAATTAAAAAATTACTTTATTGTATCTTCTCTACCAGTTAGGAAATGAGCCCAGCCTTGCCATTCATCCTTATAATGCAAATTAGGATTAGAAGGTAAATTTGAAGGTCTTCCACCTTCTTTACTTAATTCCCTGTATTGGCTCATAGTTTGCACACCCAAAGTTCTAGCTATTTCACAAGCCTTTGTAAATTCAACGAACCGCCCACAACCTGGTGCAGTTTTAGGCGCTAAAACTTCCGACCACTTGCAACCATATACGTTTGGGGGACGTTTAGGCATGGAATCAGGAAACTCAGCATTTTCGCTGGCCTCAAGCCACTCTTTTATTGAAGATAACTTTTGCTTTCTTGCGTACAAAGCAGCTTCTTCTAAAGATACATATTTTTGTTGTGACATGAGCTCTAAATGGTAGATGCATATCTATTAATTTTACGATCAATTTTAAAAATTTAAAACATAGAAGGGATTTTTAGTTATGTTTATTAAAAAATCGACCTCAATTCAAGTTAATTTTTTAAAATTTGCGCGATTTTAAACCTCCAGTAAATTAGGTTTTGAAATTCAAATCTGGAGAACTTTATGAATACCATTAAACGTAATTTATTTTTTATAACTGCTTTGATTTCTATATCTGCATGCTCAAGTAATGATGTTCATGATCGTATCGAGCAACTACAAGTAGCTCACCAACAACAGCTAGATAAAAAAGCTGAAAAAATGGACAACCTCATTAATTCAATCCCTAGCTGGTATTTAGAAGTGCCGGAACCAGATTCAACTGGGGTATACGGTGTGGGTTATGGTTCATCTAATACACCACCATTTGCTCTAAAGTCGGCTGAGCTTCAAGCTAAGTTTGATTTAGCTAAAAGCTTCAAACAGATGATTTCTGGCCAGGAGCGCTCTTATGAAAACCAAACATTGAATTCAAACATTGAAACACAAATTAATATGCTAATTGACTCACTTGTTGAGGAGGTTAGTGTAGCGGGGGTTAAAAGGGTAAAAAGAGAGTTGTATAACGTAGATGGTGTGGCAAATGCGTATGTGTTACTTAAAATGCCATATGAAGAATACAACAGGGCCTTGCAATCTATGCGTACTAAAACTGTAGAAGAAAAAATGTCCCTTGCATTTGATGAACTAGAAAGTCGAATACAAAAAAGAAAAGACGAAGAAAATCAAATTATACAGTCTTCTCATAAGCGAGAAGTTGAGCTCAAGGAGCTAGAAATTAAAAAAGATGTAGAGCTTCGTAATGTCCAACTGCAGAAGCAAGAAAAACAAATTAAAAAATGATTTTTCTTTAAAAAAATGAATTTTTCAGCCTCTATGCCAAGTTTATTAATGTAGATTAATAAATCATATTTATGGAGGCGTTTATGATTAAATCTTTACGCCGCTGCTCAATTAAATACATAGCGACAGCGGCCATTTTGTTTTTAGTAATTTTATCAACTGTATATATTTTAAACTACAAAATCCAGCCAAAAGCAACTGAAATAAACTTATCACACGACCCGCTTAATGTAATAAATCGCACTATTTTAAAATTTAACGATGGTACTTATCCTTTTACTGAACAGGTAACATGGAGTGGTGAATTTATTCCAATAGAATCATACGCTCTTATAGACTTCAAAAACCTTAGCGATGAATTTTTGAATGGTTTTGTATTGTATTGGCTTCATAGATTAAAGTTTGCTTCTCATGAAGAAGTAAGCTTGATCAAAAAAAGTTTCAAGATTGCTACTTCAAATTTTAATAATCAAACACCTCATTCTGAATTCTTAGACTGCTCATTATCTGGGAATTGTAATTACAAGAAACTTATAATGAAGCACGAGAACTCGGTTTGGGTACCGCTATGGGTGATGCTATCTGAGATAGAATTCCTTAAAAGTCAAAGCGATGAATTAAATAATTTACAGCTTTCTTCTGTGAAAGAACTAAAATTTTTTAAATTTCGACAGGAAGCCGGGAAACCTGAAATTGTGCCACCAGCGGTAGCTGACTACCTTATAACCCTGCCATTTTACTTAAACTGTGAATCAAACAATCATAAGTTATTGATGTATTTATATGAGGTTAAAAGTAGGTTCCATCAACTTAGCAAAGTGACAGATGAGTATATGCTGTTAGCATCAAATAATAATTGCGCCTAAAACTGACAAGAAAATTAAGAAGTTAGCTTGGCCAGAGCTTAAACCTATCGAAAGTTCAATGATTTAATAACTAAGTAGTAAAAATTAAAATTATTTTTTAAATTTTCGGAATTAGAATTAAATAAATACTAATTTGGCTTTTTATACAAAAAAGGAAATCAAATGTTAAGTAATTTAATTCATAACCCTTGGGCTGCAGCACATGTTAAACAACAGTCATACTTAACCTTCAGATGCCAACAAGCTTCTGTTGGTGACCCTATTCTCGCCATGCATAAATTAAAGTGCCAACACCTTCATGACATTGTAATCTCAAGCGACAAGTCGGAAATTGTAGAAGCGCTCAAAATTTTTCGCGTGGCGTGCTTAGAAATGGATCAATATGTCAAACTAAAGCTAAGTAAAGGATAGTTCACAGCTTACAGCCCCAACTTACTAAAGTATTTTAATAAAGTTGGGGCAAGTTGTTCTATTAAACAAATGTCTCTAAAGAAAATTGAATTCAAAATTAAACACAACCAAAAAATTCGATTTTTTAAATTCAATTTACTGAATTTGATTTTTCATCAAACAAGGATAGTTGTAACCGCAAAGTTGTTTCTATGAGGTAGTAGATTTGATTGACAATTGTTTGTGCTGTCACCCCAAAGGTAGTAGTTAGTAGGGTGCTTGAATAAAGGCGCTCATTCATCCTGAATAGCTTTAGCCCAGGGATTGATTCATTGATTTCATTAATTGTGATCAAATTAATGAAATTGTACTTTTCACTAAAGCTGGCCACAACGTTTATTTCACCGCAAGGTATTTCTTCACTCCAGTCATTTAATGGTATGAAGTCGATATTAAAAGTAGACGCCTCGCACTCAATTCGTTTAACTAAGCTATCCACGATTAGCGTATTTTTAATGCTCAAGTCTTCAAAATAATTAGAAATAATTTCAACTATTTCATTAGGCACCAAATCTGTTAACTGATGATGTGGCTCAACGCTAAAATGAGTTTCCGGCACCTCACTGCAAACGCTCCCAATAATGTCTTTTAATGCTTTTCCTTCAAACATAAAATTTCCTAATGATATTTTCATATTAGCATTATATTGAGTGATAAAATTCGTGCCACAACAAGGTTAGAAACATTGTCCAAGTTATTGTTACAAGTTCAGCACGAAAAAACCTCTATGTCATGATGGTACTACTTTAATCTAGTAGAGCAAAGGTAAAAACATGGCATCAGCTAACCTAAAAGTTCAGTCAACTCAAAATTACGATGAATGGTTTCACATGATTCAACCTGCATATGATGACATAGGCAACCCAAATTTTTTGGATTCAAACGGTGATCTAGTTGAAGGTATTTATAGCGGTGTACCAAATAGCATATACCATGAATTAGATGCCTATAGTTCTTCATTAATAAAAGAGTTGGCAAAAAACACTCCTGCCCATGTATACCGTCAATATTTCTCTGATGAAGAAAGGAAACGTACAACTGCACAAAGAAACACGCTCGATACGGGCTCATTTGGGCATGAGTTAATATTAGAACCAATTGGGTTTTATGACCGCTATTTTCGAGTCCCCCTTGCAATTGAGTATCCAAATGCTCTACACACGAACGCTGAACTTAAAGATGCATTAAAAGCCCTTGGTAAAAAGGTCTCAGGGACTAAACCAGATCTAGTAAAGCGATTGTTGGACACTGATCCAAACGCACTTATTTTTGATGACTTAATAGCCAAATCAATTATAAAAGGCGCTGGGGTTAAAGCATATAATGAAGCTGTAAAACTGGTTGATTCTAGTAAGTGCTCTACTGTATTGGCAGCTTTTAACGATGGAGCGCTATCACATATAACTAAGAAAACACCAATAGATGGCTTGGTTTGGGATGACGCACATAGAATTTTAGAAACGTTCAAATCTCACGCAAGAGCTAAGCGTTTAATATCAAATGGTTTTGCGGAGCTTACTGTTATAGCGCGCGATCCTGACTCAGGCTTAATGCTAAAAGTAAAATTCGATTATATTAATAAGCATGCAATTGCCAGTGATGTTAAGTCTACTCGATCAGCCAATCCAAATAAATTTAGATTCCAATGCAGAGACCTTCGATATGACGTTCAAGAGAGCTTCTATAAGTATGTTGCTAATTTAGCGGGCATTCCCGTTAAACTGTTTGCTTTTATCGGTATAGAGTACTTAGAGGCCGATATTTGCGAGGTTTTTGAGATGAAACGTACCCGTCAGGTGGTTGCCCACCGTGATATGAAAAAAGCAATCGCCACACTTAAAGAATGTTTAGATAGCGAAAACTGGTATGGATACACAAAAAACGATGAGGTCGTTGTTATCGACTGGTGATAAGCGCGATTTTTTAAATCATATATTTTTATTATATATCCAAGTTCAACGGTGAGCGTTATGAGTTTATCACTTCAAGAATATCAAAATTTATTGTATGGAAAATTAACAGCATGCAAAGGACAGTTTGATGCTTATATTTCAGAAAATGGTTTTAAGTTAGACTTTAACACAGAGCTAAACTACGTCTATCAAATTGTAATGTCAGGAGTAAACGTAGAATACAGCTTCCCTTACACCCCAGTTGAGTCCGTGATCAGTTCATTTTTAAAAGCTGCAAAACTAGGCCTTTCACTTTGCCCTAATGAGCAACTTTGCTTTTTAAAAACTGAGTATAGGGAGTCATCAGGTCAATATGTAACTGAGCTTGCATTAGGGTATAAAGGAATTCTTAAGCTTGCTTATCGTTCTGGAAAAGTAAAACAGATTAATGCGAATGTTTTTTATGAAAAAGACAATTTTCAATACAACGGTGTAAATTCAAAAGTTACTCACACTACAACCGTACTTTCAAAATCGATGCGTGGACAATTGGCCGGTGGGTATTGTCAAACAGAGCTTACTGACGGCTCTTTTAAGACAACAGTTATGCCACCAGAAGAAATTCTAGCTATTGAAGAGCAAGGTAAGGCAATGGGTAATGAAGCGTGGCTATCTGTTTATGTTGATCAAATGAGGGAAAAAACCCTTATTAAGCGCCACTGGAAGACTCTGTGCCCTTGCATTTACATCGATAGTGTTATGAATGACCCAATGTTGTTTGATGATCAAGATTGTCAGCACAATTCCAATCAGCAAGCTTATGAAGAACAATTCGAAAGTGCTTATTCAGGCGAGGCGTACTAATGTTATCAGTTCAAATTGAAAAGCTAATCAAATCTGCTTCAGACAATATTAAACAGTGGGAAACATTGTTCAACTTGGCTTCACATTCTCATTATTCCGCTTTGATTAAAGAGTGCGCACTAGATGACGTTGTTGCGACAATTAAAGAAGTGGATATGTTGATCGGTTCTCTGAGTCCTGAGCTGCTTAACCTAGTAAACATAAGAGTTAGGAAACATCCCTACACTACTGCATATTGTCTGTTTCCTGCACTAAATACAGATAATGTAATTGCCTACCTTGAAACTCAAGGTATTGTAAAAAGCTATGAACTTGCAGTCGTTTATGACAACGATAAGTTTTCAATTGATGTTAGCTCAAACAAGGTATCTCACGTTAAAGGTGATAGCACTCAGGAAGCTTCATACTCTGGTTCCTATTTATTATTAGAGTTTGAAAATGGTACAAGCAAAGTTTGGTATATGGATGAGTATGAAATGCACTCTGCTTTTGATGTATGGCAAAACAAAGTATTTGGGGGGATGGATGTATTCAACAATACTCTTGAATGGGCAGGTTTTGCATTAATTCTACGCGCCATGAAAACACTGGACATGCAGGATAGTGTAATTAGCCATCCAATATTACCAGTTTTAAAAAGCCGATTAACTTCATATTACTCGGATTTTTTCAAGTACTACAAAGAGGCCAATAACGATAAGTTTGCTAGCTGCGTTATTACTTCACAGTACGTATCAACAGAAGGTGGTGAACTTGAAGAAGCATTAAAAAAGCTAGATGACATCATTGAACCACCTGCAAATATTATCGTACTAGGCCAACATAACCGCCAAGTAAGTAATGAAGATACCGAAATGAATGAAGCATCAGAAGATCAGTGCGAATTTTATAACCTTGATTTTGGAGTTATCTGAATGATTAAAGTTGAGTCAGAAATTTTAAATAAATCGGGAAAGCGTGAAAACTGGCGTGAAATTGCATTTTTCGTAAACGATGACGAAACACAGTTTGAAGTTAGAGAATATTATGGCCAGCAAAAAATAGGTTATATGAAAGAAACAGCTCGGTTACCATTCGATTGCCTTGGGATTGCTCGAATGAACTACTCTAACATGCTTCGAACTAGGGTTATTGATGGATATGAACCTATCGAGCAATTAAAGACTAAAGTTCCATGTTTGCCATTTAGCAATTTTAAGCCTCCTATGTATAAGTGTGACTTTGACGTGCCTTTTGCAGAACAGCTTAGCAAAATAAATGACCCTGTTGTTATTCCTGTACAGCAAGGTAAGCGGGCTTATATAAAACTTGGCCAAGAATCGATTAATTCAATACAAGCTGTAGATATTAAAGGTAATGCTTTCACATTAGACAAAAACATTCAGGAAATGCTTGCCTCTAAAGTTGCAATTGGAAGCTTTGAAAGTGGCGTTTTAGAAACGTATATCCTCGATGATGGCTCAGTCTGCTTATACGATGTGATCATGCTAAATGGTACTGAGATTAACTCTAGCTATAAAGATAGACAGAAGTCATTAAAAGGAATGTTTGGCCATAAAAGTGGATTTACTTACCCGGATACGCTTGAAGCAAATACAGACCTTAAATCTCACCCTGGTAGACATTTTATTGTTAAAGACAATAGTGTGTCATGCTTGGATAGCAGAACCTTTGTAATACCAAATTTTTACAGTGTAAAAGTATTGATTGAGGAAAAGTATAGCTATAGACCAGGTTATTATAAGGTAATGTTTACAACACCTGAAGGATACGAGTCTATCGGTGATTTATATCATCCTCATGAAGAGTTGTATGCTAATACACAAATTCAAATAGCTTTTAAGAAAGTGGAAAACGGTAAACCGGTTAACTTTTGGTTTAGTCCCATTCAACATAAAAACAAGCTAAATTATGATGAAGACGGCACCGATATTTATCAGATGGCCCAACTCTCAGAGTTCTGGCATGGCTGTTAGTTATTAAGTTAGCTTGGAATTGATTGAAATTTTTCTATTTTCAGCAATATAGAAGAGCTTCGCGTCTACCCCTTACTGGTTATTGTTCTAGGCGCAGTAGCTCCTCTCTTCAAATTTTGACAAAAAAAAAGACCGATTAACGGTCTTTTCTTATTTTATTTTTTGCTTATTCGGTGGTGCATCCATAAATAACTACCGAAAAAAACTACATTACCAATAATGAAAAAGGTCAAACCAATAGCTTGGATTTCATTCATCTTGATCGTCCTCCTCGGAACCATTTAGGAAAGTTATATAGAAACCTATCACAACAGATGCCAACATACAAACAAAAGCAAGGACTAGCTTTATAAGTCCTTGAATTTGAATTTCGTAGCATGTTTTGTTGTCGAAACCACACGGGCCAAACATATCCGCAAAACCACTAACAGAGAGCTCTGGAATATAGCCAACAATTGTTGCTAATAAGATTAGTTCAACCATGATCTTATTTAGCATTTTGTTTTTCATAAGCACTCCTTAAACAAGTGCTTAGCTAATAAGCAATTCATTTGCATCTCCTCAAAGTAAATTTGAGGGATCACACCCTTGAGGGAGTAATCCCCCAAGGGTTGTTTATGCTTCGAATAGCAATTCTGCCGTTTCACAGGCATTTGCGATTGTCACATTGTGTATCACAAGCAAATCTACAGTCTTTCTATATTTTTCAATTAATAAAAAGTGAGTAGTTTTTGCTATGAAGTGTCTGATAACCATATCTGGATAGTATCCATTACGGTATGCTGCGAAATGACGTAGCTGAGAACCACCAGCTTTTGCCATTTCAATATGATGTTTACTCATTGCTCCTCCAAAGAACAGGGGGAGCTTCCCAAGCGGGGCTCCCCGCATGGGTTGGTTGTAAAAATCTAAAAGGTTACTTCAACCTCAATGTCACCTTTTGGCTTACAAACGCAAGGTAATATCTCACCTTCATTTGTAAAGCCAATTGGTTCATCGATATATTCGACATTGCCCTTTAGTAATTTGATGCGACACGCCCCACAAAAACCTGATTTACAGTTAGATGTTGGGGCAACACTATTCAGTTCTAAAGTCTGTAATAGTGTTCCATTTGTGTCATTGTAAACTTGACCAGAAACGCTAATCATTTGACACCCCCAGTATTAACAGAGATGTCAACAGGTAAGCGAAATGGAAAAGCACTAGGGCCTGCTAAGTTGTAGGTGTCCAGCCAGTCCATACTTTTGCTGCCATTAGGTATATCTAAAGGTGGCATATAAATATCAACAAACTTTCCTTCTCTACGTAGTCTTGCAGCTAATGCTTCTGCTTTTTCTTGACCTGCTCCAGATGCATCCTTATCAGCAAAAATTAATACTGAAGTCACATTATCTGGAATTTTAACCATTTCTAGCAAAGTGTCCGAATAACATGACCACATAGGACAGCCTGTAGCTTCGCGTACAGCTAATGCAGTTTCAATCCCCTCACATACGCCAATGAAGGTGTTATCTCCTTCAGTTACTGGTGAGTCAATTTTGATAGAACATCCACCAATATAGCTTGGCGGAGGCATTAACATTTTCGCATTAGGTACATCAGCTTTTAAGCCTTGATTGTTCAGGAAAATTCGATGAATCGTGATTCGATTACCATCTGAATCAGTCATTGAGCCTAATAAACCGTGAAGTTTCTTAGGCTTAGACTGACCATCTCCCCACCAAAGCTCATCAGCATACCCAAGTGTATACGGTAGAGTTTTCGCATCAGTTTTAAGTCCACGACTGTTCAAGTAAGCTTGTATCCGACCCGATTGATCATGAGCTGCAGGAATAGCGTGTTGAAAAAGCTTCTCAAGTTTTGCGACTCGTTTTGCTTTTTCATCATCGTTAATACCTTTTGGCTGTGAAGCTTTCACATTTTGAACGTATTCGCGCGAGATGCTTGATAAGTCACCACCACAGATATCGATTATTTTGTTTAAAGCGTCGCTTTTTGAGCAACTTTCCATAAACGCAATTACATCGATTCCGCCGGGTAAAGCACCTACGTCGTTATGGTATGCGCCACCGGTATCAACCCAATCGCGGAAAAGGCGAAACTTAGTTCTTCCGTTTCCAGTTTTTGGGCATGGTACTTGTGGTGAACCACCGTGGTTATTTGATTTTGAAACTGCTTCATTAAGTCCTGGGTAGGCTGAGTAGACAGAAGACCACCCGCCATTTGACTTAACTAAAGCAAGTACTTTATCTATTTTTGATTCAATCATTACAACTCTCCTATTCCTCAAGACGACCCTAAAGCGTCCTGAATACAAGGCGCTTTAGGTGGTCGCCTCGAATAAAAAGAAGAGTTAGCCCTAAGGCTAACTCATACGTTTAGCCTTGAGCTTGAGCTCGTTGTTGACCTTCAAATAAAGGTCCCCACTTAGCACGTAATGAAATAATCGTTTTACCGCCAATATGTACCTCTCTCACTTCTGTGTTAGGTATTGACGATGGGATTGGCATAATTGCCTTTTTAATTGAATTATTCATGCGTATCTCCTCCAAAGAGTACAAAAAAAGGGGATACGCCCCTTATGGGAAGTATCCCCACAAGGGTTGGTTTAATTTAAGTTAGATAAGGCCGCGCTCAGCAAATGAGACTGTGTTTTCACCAATAATGATGTGATCTAACACACTTACATCAATATGATTGAGTGCATGTTGGATCTTAGTGGTTATTAGCTTGTCCGCTTGCGATGGCTCAGCAATACCTGATGGGTGGTTGTGCGCTAAAATTACAGAGGCTGCATTCTTTTTTAGTACACTTTTTACAATCTCCCGGGGATAAACACTTGCAGCATTTATCGTTCCGGTAAAAAGTATTTCTTTGTCTATTAGTCTATTTTGGTTATCAAGGTAAAGCATGTAAAAAACCTCATGCTCTAACTCCTTCAAATGGACTTCAAGATAATCAGTTACTTGAGTAGGACTATTAAAAATAGCTCCTCGTCTCAGTCTATTGTTTAGAAACTTCTTGGCTGTTTCAATAATTTCATCAGAGCTAAGCTCAGACGTGATTATATATTTACCAGTTACTTCATTTAGTTTTAAGTTAGAAATAGTCATTGTCTCCTCCAAAGAAACATTAAGCGGAGACAATTACCCTGAGGATAATAATCCCCTATGGGTTGATTTAAGTTTGTTGAACACAAGCAAGCTGAACTCGCTTATGCTAAGTCTAGGGTTATACCCAAAGTAACAACGAGACGTCGATACTTGTTCTACACAAATACAAGGATTTGAGTAGCTTTTATGCTTTATCAAAATTAATTACCTTACGGTAAATTTGATAGCAAGGTGCCATCAGTAAATTAAGATAAAAGCAGAAAATCTATTTGGCTTATAGCCGCATTTTAAAACATTGTGTTTGCTTTAAAATGCGTCCAAAAGGGCGCATTACTTGGTTAAGCAATTAATTTATTTTTAATTACTTGTTTTAGAATTGAAGGTAACTCTTCAACGGTTTGAATGTTGAGTAATTCCTGATTCTCAAAGCCATAAAGCATTCCTGTGTTTATACCAATGCATACTATTTGAATACCTAGAAGTTCCGACATTTCAATCGACTTTTCTAAATACATTAGATCGCTTGCTTGGCCATCAGTTATGATAAAAACAACTTTCTTTTGCTCGACACGTAGTGAAAGCCTACGAATTACAGAATAAAGACTTAACCCTGTATGTGTTCCGCCTCTACTACTGACTCTAAAGTTGTCTTTAACGGCTTTAGTTGTTGATTTAAAGCATTTTGCTTCATATAGGTCACCGGCACTGAAATATATGCATTCACTATTTACGCCTTTCAACTTATCTATTGCTAAGTTAATTGCGAGCGCAGAAGTGTTTGCACCATTCATCTCAACAGCACTCATTGAACTAGACCTGTCAACGAGGACTGATATTGCCATTGTCGGGGCTTTAGTAATTCTTTCTGATTTAAAAACATTAAAATTACCAGCTTTTACTCCAGCAAGTCTATTTGCCTCAACAGTTCTACCTTGCTTAGAAAAGTTCACACATTTTCGGTCTAGCCCATAAATTATTTTATGGAGTTCTCGACTTATAGGTGTTGAAAGTCTCTTAGCTAGGTTCAGCTCTGCAGTACCAACTGTGCCACGATCATTTTTTGATATTAAAGGAGCATTGAAGTCAATTAGTTGCTCCATATGATTACTTGATCTTACTTCATCAGACATTTTCTCTAGCTCGTTATTAACTTGTTCATGCAAATCTGCCATGAGCTGACTTTCATCGGCATTTAGGCATTCATTTACAAAATTAATTACTTGCTGGCTAACACTTGAGTTTTGACCTTGGCTATCGCCTGAGTCATCACCTTGGCTATCGCCTGAGTTATCACCTTGGCTATCGCCTGGTTTAAACTCTATTTTCTTAAGTAATTGAATGATCTGTTCTGTAAGTTCATAACTATGTTGGTTAGATTGAAGAGCTGGTATCGTATCCAATAGCAAAATTAAATCGTGTACTGGTTTTTGGCCAATACAATCAGTTAATAAAGCTAATGCAATTTCACAGAACTCCTTTAGTTGTACTTGGTCGTTAATTTTATATCGACCATAATATACAACTACAGCTTGTAGCAGTAATGAAGGCGGGAAGCTATCAGTTGGTTTACTGAACCATCCCTTTTTAATACCTTGAGTAACCATCTTAGATAAATTTAAGATGGCACCCGGCCACTCCAGACAAACCATTCTTTCCATACGAATATCCTCAATGCCATTTCTAATAGCATTGAAAAATGCTCCTTTTTCATACGACTTAGCTGTCCATGTTCTATCGGTCCATCGTAGATGGCCTACTTCATGATCAATAGCGCCTTCCAAAAGTTCGAGATAATCGGGGTTTTCAAGATCACCTACGGGTAAAGTAATGCTGTTGTAATCTGTATAGCATCTGTTACCAGTTAAGTTAATCGTAATGTCACCACGGTTACTCATTACTCTTGATAGCATTCTAAATCGTTTTAATAGTTTTGATTTATTCATTTGCATCTCCTCCAGGAATGTTTAAGAGGGGATACACCCACAAGGGGTGAGTATCCCCTGTGGGTTTAGAATTAAAGGAAGCTAAATTGCTTCCTTAATTTGTTACCAATTAAATCCAAAATCACCTAATGAGTTGTTGCGCTCAACAGGCTCGGAAAAATCGGTTTCTTCTGTAGGCGCTAGGTCAAATTCAAAAGAATTTTCTTGATCAGCTGTTTCTACAATGATTGAACTCTCAGAAGCGGATTCACTTGACTCACCTGAAACGAAGTTATTCGCTTCGTCGGTACCCTCATGTGTAATTACTTCCGGCTCTGGTGTTGCACTATATTGAGGTTTTCCTTCTGCATGAAGGCGAAGTGTGTCTTCATTACTCATCACGAGTAACCAGTTGGTTAACTCTGAAAATGAATGACCTTCAATGTAGCCACTAGAAGGTAAGTTATTTAAAACCTCCTGTATTGTACTGACCACATTCTCAATACCACTATCTACAAATGATAAATCAATAAGTTTATTCATCATTCTTCTAAATGGTGAACGTACTTTTTGGCTTACGCGATTAACTGGTGTTTTGTCTTTAAACCAGTTTGTTTTATAGACACTACTTGCTTCCTTAGCAATTTCTTGCCAAAGAGTTTCTGCAACATCATTTTTGATATCGTCTTCATCATCATCAAAAAGCGCTTTCATAGCCAGAGGCTTTGTAAACGTCAGTTTGAATTTTGATTGGAACTCAACCTGAGATAAGGCATATTTATGGATCAGTGCAGCGATATCCGAATTTTCAGCCATATGTTGATTAACTGACTTATCATATTCAGCAATTAATACTGATACTTCGTCTTGCCAATCACGCTTTATTTCATCAAGCTCTGACTTAAGTTCATCTAATCTGGTTGTTGGGACAACCGTAAAGTCTCCGTACTTAACACCATAACTATTAAAAGTTCGTGTAAGACGGTTGTTGTACTTCGTTGTAAGCTTCAGCTTGCTTCTAGGAAACCACTGTAGTTTACTCCCCTTGATTTGATTAGATGATACTTTCTGACCATCTAGTTCTATCTTTGCGTTCGGTAAAGTTGATTCACCACATGGCGATCTTAATTGCCAGCCTAACAAACATGCTCCATTTTTAAGTGAAGTGTTTTGTTCTGCTAACTCTTTGCCATTTGCGATTGCTTCGTTTGATAAAGACATGTTGTCTCCTCCAATTTGATAAAAAAAGGGGAGACTTCCCTGTTGGGGAAAGTACTCCCCAAAGGGTTGGTTGATTAATAGGACCTGTGATTGGTTACATCACTTCAATATCCCATGTATTTTGATTAAAGTGGCCTATTCCCATAAGTGAATAACCTCTTTGTTCTTTATTTTTGGCAAGAGCATTTCTCTCACCGTTTACAGACATAAAAACCCATTTCCATTCAGTATTATCATTCTTGAACAACACATATGTCGTATTTTGGAATGATGTTACAGCCCAATATTTACCTTCACCGGCATGATGATAAACATCAAACGGGTTATTGCATTTCAGGTTACCTTGAGCATTGAACATAACTTGAGCTCGACAGTTTACAAAGTCACAGTTCTTCATTTTCTCATCCGAATGAATAAGAAAATAAGGATTGCCGTTCCTAATGTAATCAATCTTATCGGTTGCCTGAATTAACTCAGACATACTCATAGCTTTAATGTCTCTTACATCGTCAATTTTAAGTGGGTCTTTACCCCCTTCAATACGGAGGTATTTACCATTTGATGGTTGGTAGCTAAAACCAACAAAACGACCATTTTCAATTTCAAAGCACTCAAACACTGTGTCCCCTCTCTCAACTTTTAAGTTAGCCGAGTTAGAAGATGTGTTAGTGTTTGAGGTAGTTACTTTTTTTGAATTAACTCGCCAAGTGGTTTATTAATTTCATCACCCCATACTCGTTGAACAACAGAATTAACCTCTTCAATTTCATCATTATCAATGGAACCTAAGAACGAAAATTCAAATGACTCATATGGAGAACGATTGGCACCAAATGTCATCATGTAAAAACCCCAGTGGACTAAAGTTCGTGTTGAAAAAACACACCCCAATCCATTATCGATGTTGCCATCGTGGTCTTTACCTAATGCAGCTGTTCTTAAAGAGTCAGCTGTTTGTACCATAAGCTTGCGAATCGGCAATGTTAGTTTCGGAAAGTTCTTTTCCAAAATTTCCAACTCAACTGCTTTGCTTGGATATTTAGTTTTCAACCAACCAAAACGTGAACGTAATGCTTGGTCTAAACGTTGTGAAGTAATATACCTATCACTATCACCACCACCGGTAGTATTAGCTGTAGCAGCTATTCGACAGTTAGCATGTTTGTTTATGGTTTCACCGAAAACACTAAGTGTCCAAGGCTTGCCTTCAACAAACAAATGAAGCGATGTTGATAAATCTTCATTAGCTTTATCCACTTCATCTAAGATAACTAAACCACCGTATTTGTATCCGCATGCAGCTTGGCTGTATCGCTTGCGAGTAACATTATTACCTTTTCCATCAACAGCTAATTCATAACCACCTTCTAAGCGCTCACCACTCATGCCTACGGTTACTTTTTCAATGAAGACAGGCTCATTAAAGCGATCTGCAATGAATAGTAATAACTCCGTTTTACCTGTACCTGTTTCACCAACCAAGCCAAGAGGCTTCGGTTGAGCAGGCGCAAGCCACCATGCTAACGCTTTACGAAGTGTTGCTTCATCCGGCGTATAATGCATGTCTGCTTTTTGACAATTAGGGTGGCGGTGTTTACGAATTTTAATCTTATATTGATTAGGGTCGAAGATTTCAGGGAAACGCTCATGAGCGTCAACCTCTATCATTTCGTTATAATCAATTTTAGTTGCTGGTTTAATTGTAGATACGTTTGATTGTGTTTGAGTATTCATATTGTGTCTCCTCCAAAGAGATTTTTGAGGGACACTTATCCCTTCAAGGGTATAGTGTCCCTTGATGGGTTTGATTTCTTAATATTTAAAATGGTACTTCTAAAAAGTCTATATAACTTTTTTCATAAAGATGAAGGTTTGGTGAGTCTAGAACAGAACACTTTTCATATACTTCTTCTGTTTCATCCTCAACTGCAAGGTCTAGCATAAAATTCACTTGAGCCTCTGCCGCTAATTCCTTAGTTGCATAACTGGTAGAATTCCAAACTTCAACTGAGTCTGGCCAACCATCAATATGACCAAAGTGATAGCCTTCATCACTCTGACCTAATAGCAGCTTTCGCTCAGTAACATTATCATCAAGTAGAATCCAAGTATTAGACTCATGAATAGAATAAATTTCCATTATCAACTCCTAAAACTTTAGATCATGCCAAAGAGGGATGTCAGGCCCTTCTAAGTCACTATAAAGGTGAGAGTTAGACGATGAGAAATTGCTACCATTTAAGATGAAGTGCTTGTATTCACAAAGAGCTTTAGCGTATTTGTTAGTTACAAGTAATTCATTAAGTTGATTATACTGTTGTAAGATCTGTGGTACTGCAATTCTAATTGAACAAGCATCTAAATCTAGACACTGGCATACATAATCAAAATTTGCAGAGCAAATCCATTCAAGTTCGTCGTTTAGCATCTCTGAATTCGCTTTAGCATACCGAAGCATACCAAGTGAACGATACAAAACACTTTCCCATAACGCCTTAATGTTCTCGTCTGACCAATGAATGTAATATTCACCTCTTGCAGCATCCAAACAATCATCCATTAAACCAAAAAATACATCCTGCCCTGGGGCAACTTTACCTGCTCGATGAGCTGTTATGATGTCTTCGTCTAACGAATGGCACGTATATTCTGCATTTACTGACAGAAAGTGATCAGTTGTTCGCTTCGGCTTAAACTGCTTCTTTCTTTCAAGTTCTGCATTTATTTGAGCTTTGGTTATGGCTTTTTTTGGTCTAGCCATGATGTTCTCCTCCAAAGAGATTTTTAAAGGGAACATCCCCAGCAAAGGGAAAATTCCCCTTGTGGGTTGGTAGATAGGTTAGAGATTAACCGTGAAAAACGCGGTTTGACTCTTGATATAAACGGCTTGCGCGAATAACTAACTTGTTAGATCCATCACGTTTTGCTCGTTTAATTAATTTGCGTTCGCGACGACGTAAATATGCGCCGGTTGATTTGTTATTCATAAGTTCCTCCAAATTTTAAAAACCTGAAGGATTAACCTGTGAAGGTTAAACCCTCAGAGGTTAAAACAAGCAACGATGCTGCTTGGTGTGCACTCACAAAATAGATTTTTGCTTTTCAACTTGATGTTGAGAGTGCGTAACTAATATTCAACTTTAACTGCCATAGCAGAGTTATTCGCGAGAAGCGAAAAGGTATTATGAATATTAGAAAAAACAAAAGTGACATCCTTGTCATGCAAATTCCTAGGCTAGGAAACCTTATCTAGCTTGTTATTGTTGACTACCGCCATACCCCCCTGGTTGAGGTTTAGGAGCAAAACCGCCCTGCGATTGCGGATAGTGTATTGGTGCGCTCTGGTCTTGCTGGCTGCGCTGATAGTTTTGTGCATTATTTTGCTGTTGACTATGATGCTGAGGCGCACTTTGGTAGTTTGAAGAACTATTTTGTTGTGGGTGACTATTTTGTTGGTTCTGATTGCCAATTAAGCCAGAGGCTTTTAAACATTCCACTTCAACTTTTCTAAGATGTTGAATTAGCTCGATAGCTTTAATCTTTGTTGAAGAGCGGTTTTGCCCACTATTATCAGTCCACTTTTCTTGAACAAGTTTTCCTCTTAAAGTTACTTCGTCCCCTACTTCAATAGCTGGTTTAAAATTCTTTAAAAACCGACTATCCACTTTGACATCAAAAAAGTAAGTTCTGTCAACCCACTCACTTTGTCCGTTAGGTTCGTTTGACTTCTTAAAGTAGCCGTCATCACAAGCAATTGTCACAGTACCAAAATACCCATCTTGACCATTTCTGATATCAAGACTCGCGACTCTACCACCAAGCCTTGCTGAATTATCTTTTGCAGTACGCATAAATAAGCCCTCTATAAAGTTATAAAATCATCACAACTGATGTAGATATAATTACATAAAGAAAATATCGCGCGACTTAATCAAAAATAACGGCAATATTCACCGTAACCCTTTGAATAAACTCTAATATATAAAGCTCATTCAGAGAGTAAGGTTTACCCTACTATCTGTTAAACATCCCATTCACATACAAAATCGCTTTCGCCAATTAAGCCTCTAGAAATGGCCTTTTGCTTTACAGCTGATAGGTAGTCTGGTTTGTCTAAATGATTAACATCAATCTGTTTTATCTCACCTGAGAATAATGTAAGTGTTGATGTTGATTTGTCGAAAATATGAAAAGCAGTATCTTCAAACATAGGTTTCTCCTTACTGGTTATACCTAAGCATCCTGCTTCAAGCTGGATAGGTATAACCAGTAAGGAAATTCACAGGGAGCTAATGCTCGCCTGTGAAAGTTGATTTAATCAGTGGATGACTCATATTTGCTTCAACAAAGAATTCAAAATTAACAAGGTTCATTCCAAGAATATTACTATGTGAAATATTCTCATCTGAAAACCTAATTTCACCGGGAACAGCGAATACTTTGTCTTTGTTGAATATCTCAGTTGCTATTTGACTGGCCTCGTTATGTGTTTCAGCTGTTGCTAAAACTTTTAACGTTATCCTGTCATATACAATGCAATATACACTCTAAATCTTTAACTGATTGTGATTGTTGTAGCCCGAATAGGTTGGAATTAGTTTATTCAAATTAACCCCAGCTTGAACTAGCTATTGATAGAATTGGCTTAACGATGATGCTGTGAATTTTGATTGCAACATATGTGCACGCCAGTAATATAAGAATGATATCCATAATCTCCTCCAATGCATTTGACCGAAAACGCAGAACTAAAAATAAGTAGATCTGTATAGCGGTCGCATCGAATGAGATTTCGATTCCTATACAGAAGAGTATCCCGTATAGGAATTGGTTAGGTATTTGTGAAAGAATCACTTCAACCGTCTTAATACCAAGAAGGTATTAACGCTGAGATTTAACTTCAACAGCTAGAAGCCACTTTAAATACCAATAGGCATAATTATGCATAGTGCAAAAATCAAAGACCTAAAAGGTAAAGTGGATTGAGAAATCATTATTGGAAGTTTGTATTCCGATAATGACTCAGAAGAGTGGTTGTGACGTTGATAGTCTGTGTTGATTGGTTAACCCTAAAGGCTGAACCTTTAGGGTTATAATCAATATAATTGCTTATAAATTTTTAGTCAACAATACAAAAGATTAAATTTCCAGAAATAAGTCAAACAACATTTGATTAATCGTTAGTGTAGTAAATCTCTTCGATAAACTCGCTTGGAAAACAAACATTATTAATATCTGATGTTATTGGCGGGCTATATTCGTAATCTTTTTTGAATAGTGCCAATTCACCCACATCCTTTAAATCATCAATATCAGCCTTATTTAAGTAGCTATGAATAAATAACCGTTGCTCAGCGCGTGTCATCCCAACAAACAGCAAACGTCTTTCCTCATCGATTGGTGACTGCATATTTGGCATTGTTTCATGGATAACATCAAAAATAGCCACATTAGTCCACTCTAGGCCTTTAGAGCCATGGTATGTGGTTAAAGTTACCACTGATTTATCAATTTCAGATTTGCTGTTTTGCTCTTTAATTTTATCTGAGTAAAGCTTAATTCTTTCGAACCAAGAGCCTGTTTTTGTCTTGAGCCCTTCAAGAAGTAATGTTTCAACAGCGCATTTATTCAGCTTGTCGCCTTTTGAGCGGCGCTCTATGATGAAATCAATCAACAAATCAATTCTTGTGTTTATCTCTTTGGAATCATGAGTGTTTTCAAATAAATAATAATTTGAATAGAACATTTCAAAAGCCGTTCCATTAATTGATTGACCGTAATTATTTAGATATGACTCAATATCAGAATTACTTTTGATACTTTCAGAAATTAAAGGAATTAGGTTCTCATCCTCTTTTAAGTACCCTAAAACTTCTGACAGATGGTAGTGTGCAAACTTATTTAAAAGATATAAACACAGTTTAATTACGAAATCACCAGCGCTTGTTTTAAAAATACTTGTTTGATTGTTTCTTGAATACGCTACTTCATGTTCTATCAGAAACTCTTCTATTGAGTCCAATGCAACATTAGTTCTGCTTAGGATCGCCCACTCACCATCATATTTATTGTAGTTTTCTAAAAATGTTAACAGCATACTTTTTTTAAATTTATGTATGTATGTTTTAACAGTGCCACCAACTTCCTTCCCCGAGACCATACCTTTGGGAATTCTATCTTTATTAAATTCTATTAGATTTTTACTGGCATCTATTATTTCAGGTCTACATCTAAAACACTTTGCAAGCATATGAATATTGGGTTTAAATTCATCTTTAAACTTAAGCATTGTTTCATAACTTCTAGCGCCTCTCCATGAGTAGATACTTTGATCATCATCTCCAACAGGTGTTAGATTAATCCCTCCGCGCCCCTGCAGGGCAATCCACTCATATTGTAGTAAATCTGTGTCTTGAAACTCATCAATCATTAGGTCTGTACAATTTAATAGCGGTATTTCCCCACTTAAAGTTCCTTCTACCGCGCGCCTGGTTGCGTCATCTAAGTCATACAGGTGGTTCTTTATCTTTAACTCTTGATAACATTCTTTAACTAGCTTAACAGCGTCTTTATCAAACCCTTTTTTTTCATCTAATGGCTGATCATTTAAAATGCTCGTAATGTCACTGAATGTTACTTTTAACTCCGGTAGTAGGTGCTCATTCTCGATGTAATTCTTCAATCTCTCAATAAAGTTGAAGTATGTTGCTCCAATTAGTAGCTTACCTTGCATGAGTTTCTTTGTTTGGTTAAGAAACTGCCTGTGAAATGTAGTTACAGAAACTCTATTTATTGATGATTGTGGAAGAGCTATTTCCAACCTTTCTTGCATTTCGTTGACGGCCGCATTTGTAAATGTAACGAGAATAACCTTCCTGTCATATGATTTTTTTAGTACGTTTTTTACTTTTTCAATTAATGTTTTTGTTTTACCACTACCTGCTGTAGCAAGAATCAAAGAGTGATTATTAACATCGTTAGCTGCTGATTCTTGCTCTAATGTCATCGTCAATGTTAGCTCTCCAACGTTCTTTTGATTTGTAATGATTCAGCTATGTAATTATTTGCCTCTAGATTGTCAGCCAAATCTAAAAGCTCTGTTTTTTCTTCCTTTGTAAATGAGCTCAAATTGGAATTTGCACCTAGAGACAAGATATTTTCCGCTTTTAATAATGCATCATTGCTCATTTCTGTATTATCAAGAACTTGCCTTAATCCAACCTCTTGTGACTCGGTCATAGTGACTTCACCACCAGCTACAGGATGTAGGCTAGACGGGTTTCTCTCTTCAATTGAATTTTCTCTATTGTTAACCATCGCTGCTTCACCAGCGTTTGTTTCATTAAAACTTAGGTTCTCAGAACTAGAGTTGTTCAAAACTGAACTTTCATCTGAGTTAGATTGCTCAAAAGACTCACCTTTCTGAGAAGAATTAGAAGCAGTTAACTGTGTTTGAGTCTGCACATTATCATCGCTTTTGTCAGTTTTTAGACTAGACTCAGCAACAATAGAACCACCACTTGCCGATGTCTGAAGGTTTTCTGATTGGTCTGTACTCACAGGGCTGCTTTGCAACTCTGGACTAGTGGTGCTGCCAATAGAAGCATTCTCACTATTTAATGTACCACCAGTATTTACCGAGGCCTGAAGGTTTTCTGATTGGTCTGGACTCACAGGGCTGCTTTGCAACTCTGGACTAGTGATGCTGCCAATAGAAGCATTCTCACTATTTAATGTGCCGCCAGTACTTACTGAAGCCTGAAGGTTTTCTGATTGGTCTGGACTCACAGGGCTGCTTTGCAACTCTGGACTAGCATTGCGATCAGTCGAACCATTCTCACTATTTAACGTACCGCCAGTACTTGCCGATGCCTGAAGGTTTTCTGATTGGTCTGGACTCACAGGGCTGCTTTGCAACTCTGGACTAGTGGTGCTGCCAATAGAAGCATTCTCACTATTTAATGTACCACCAGTATTTACCGAGGCCTGAAGGTTTTCTGATTGGTCTGTACTCACAGGGCTGCTTTGCAACTCTGGACTAGTGGTGCTGCCAATAGAAGCATTCTCACTATTTATCGCACCGCCAGTATTTACCGATGCCTGAAGGTTTTCTGATTGTGTGCCCACTAAAGAACGACCTGAATCTGTAGTATTCGGATAAGAATCATCTTTTGTGCCAGAATATTGGTAGGTATCAATACGATCCCTTGAATCATTGCCTGCAATCGATGCCTCTTTAGATAAAACATTCCCGCTTTCATCTTTACCAGTACTGTTAACCCCACTATTTACCTCACTTGGCTTGATAGGGGTTTCTTCTATTGCTTCACCACGGTTATTATCAACTGATGAGCTTTTTGGTGTTTCGCTCAGTGAATTCTGTTGTGTGACAGAGCTCTTATCATAATCACTTTCATTTACAGACTGTTGCCGCACTGAGGCTTCGCTTGAATTAAGGCTGTTTACAGGTGGATTTGCTTCTTTAGTACCGGCATCACTATAATTCGGTGTGAAGGCAGTTGTGATCGCTTCGCTTAATGTTCTTTGTGCTTCTGGAGCTGTGCTTAGTAAGTTGTTTATTGTAAGTAGATCTCTCATGTCATCATGAGAAAGATTTCTTGGAGTATCGCTTGTGCCATAAAGGGCGTTCGCAGCAAACTCCTTCGCTTTACTAGAAACACCTTCTGAGTGAATTGCGTTATTAATTACTTGGCTTTCATGCTCCTTAGATGCACTTGATTCATACCCATTTTTAGTTTGCTCATCTGAAGTAATAGAAGCAATTGTATTTGTTAGTGTTTCTGCCTCGCTATCTTTACCTGCAATTAAAAGTGCATCCCTCATCTTATTCAGATCTTCCATTGCTTCAGGGGTGATGTTAGTAAAGTCAGGAATACTAAATTCTCGACTAGAAACTTGTGCTGATTTAAAATTATCTAAATTTCGATCATTAAGTTCCTTAAAGCTAACTCCTGATGTATCACCAGTTGCATTAAAGTTTGCTAACGCATATTTAGCTATCTCTTTGGCATCTTGGTCATAATTTCCTTTGGTAATACCATCAACAAGACCTTGGCCACTAGGTTTCGATCTGTTTTCAGTTCGATCTAAATTTTCTCTCTCATTTAATCCAGCAAACCCAGCCATTGAGCTAGCTTGAGAGTCGTAGTTTACTGATTCCAAACTACCTTTTTGACTTGGCTCATCTTTATACCTTGATGGGTTGTACTGAGGTTCTAAACCTAACTGTGGGGATAACTCATTTAGCGCTTCTAAATGACGAGCGTATTTAGCATCATTAATACCTAAGAAACTATCATCTCCTTTCGTGGCTGCAATTACGTCCTCAATTTGACCATCATCAAGGTTTGCCAATGCTGAGTATGCCGCAATTAACTCACTACTCTTCAGGGCATTATTAATTGATTCATTCTCTCTCATCTCCTGTACAGCTGAGATATTTTCTTGAGCATTTCTGTAAGGGTTATTAGGTAGCGTTGAAGCAAGAAGAGCTGAGTTTGAATTTAAACTTTCATTGAAGGCAGCTAGAGACTCAGGGCGCATTGCTGTTTGAACAGCCCCAGCATACATTAGTGTTTCATTTGGAGATAAGCGTTCACCATTAATAATCGAACCTTCACCATTTGCTGCGCTAGTTAGTAAGTTTCTAATAGCTTCTGGTGTATTGTTTGATAAAACACCAAAACCCATTTCAATTAGATTCGAATTAATACCTTCACCATTACCAGACTTCTTAAACTCATCCGTAACAGCCTCACCCACTGAAGAGGTGAATAGTGAGCCAATAGAACTAACTACACCGCCAGATAATTCATTAGATTCTGAGCCTAATACTTTTAATGATCCAAATGCATGCGCTAAATTATTTGCATTTTTATCTTCTGACTCAGAAACAACATCCTCACCCTTAGCTTTAACAGCACCTGTACCAGATGCCCCTCTACTACTAACCTCGTTTTGAGATTGCTCTTTGTGTTCAGCAAATGCTTGTGCATTACGCTCATTATTGAACATGTTTGTTGGATCAGTCTTTATGCCACTGTTTACATCATTACTTAAAGTGTTGGTGTCTATGCCAGTATTATCTTCAGGTTTTGGAATATGTGAATTATCACTAGGTTTATATCCATTCAATTGGTCACTAAGTGAAATTAGGCTCGGCGCTTGTAATGTTTCACCTAGTTCTCTCATTAAGCCTGCAGAAGCTCCTCTTTCGGTATTAGCTTGTTTTAGTGCTGTAACTCCAGTTGAAAGAGGAAGTTGGTTACCATTATGATCTGTAGACAGCACTTCAGTATTTCCAGACATTCTTGCGATTGCATCAGTAACCGTATTGGCCAAAGCAATATTATTTTTTTGGCTTTCTGGTAATCTCGCGTTATCACCTTTATTTACCTGCTCTTTGTGGTAGTCGAACCTGTCTCCCAGCTCAGAAATTAAAGCACTTCTCTTGTCACCAGATAAACTATTTAAGCCTTCATCACCAATCAAACTACCTAAAAGAACATGCTGCTGCTCATCTGAAAGTGTTGAAACAATTGAGCCGATTGATGCTTTATTTGCTCCTGTGGTTGAGTTTTGAACCTCACCTGCATTCATTTGCGTCATTACTTTTGAAGCGGAGCTAGCTGTATTCCCCTCAGCTTCAAGGGCTTGAGCTTGAAGCATATTTGTATGAGCATTTGTAACAGCTTCCTGTCGGGAAACCGCCTCTTTACTTGCAACTGAGTTATCACTGCTCGATGATTGAGCCATTTTTACTGCATTCCCCCAGTTTGCTTTTATCGATTCAGAAACTTGTGCACGTTCGTCCTCTGACAATCTTTCTGAGGCGCCTACTTGCTTTTGTGATGCAGCTTTTGCTGTGATCGCTGCTTTCGCATCAGCACCTAAACCAAACCCTGCTATTGATGGAGCCCCCTTTGCTACCATGCTTGCGGAGCCCTGTAGTATGTGATCATATGCATCAGATAAACTCATGTTACTTTCAGTTGCATATGCTGCGGTTTGTGCCGCTAAGAAAGCTTCATCCTCTGATAATTGTGAAGTATCCACACTCTCAAACGACTCTCCTTGTTTATACCCTTTGATTGAATCTAAAGTAGCAGATTTACTATCAGTGGCAGTTTTTTGTAATGTTTGGCTAGCGGCTTCAGTATTTGCCAATTGAGTATTTCTAGAGCCAATCGCTGACAACTCAGCTGATGACTGTTTAAGGTAACCCGAGGCTGGCCCTGCGCCACCCGGATTAATACTTACATCATTTCGTTGTCCACCATTCAGTTGAGCTTGGCTCCATTGCCCATATGAGGAATGAACATCACTGGCTTGCATAGTAGTATCACCTTGACTTGCTTTACCTCCATTTGCAGATGTTGTG